>JAFAKL010000252.1 GCA_019235445.1 Verrucomicrobiota bacterium
AGCAACTGGGGCTCAAACCCAAGTAAACGGCTCTTTAGAGAAAGAGCCTCGAACGCGTCGCGCCGGGCCCAGAGTGAAGAAAATTGACCCGGCTCGCGGTCCCACCATCCCCAACGCGTTTGACAAATGAGCGGGAACCCGGCTTAATGCAGATGGCCGCCATGGTTCCTCCGCCAGAAAGTGTCCCGACAGTAACCGCAACATCAGATAAGACTGGCTCTTTCGCTTTGCATCCGGGGACCGCCCAAATCCTTCAGCAGGTCTTTCGCGTGATGTACCCGCACGACAATTTGGATGATTCTTGCTACGAATCCGTTGTTCTCGGATTCGCCTCCAAGACCTTAGTGGATCGTGAGTTTGCGGATCTTGTCGAGAATGGAGTCCGCGTCCTGATTAATCAGCACCATTGGGCTGAGCTTTCGGAAGTAAACCGTCTTGAAGCGCTGAAACAAATTGAGGATACGCCGTTTTTCCGGGCTATCCGGACCGAGTTCATCCTCCGCTTTTACCGTAATCCGGTGGTCTGGAAATTTCTGGGCTATGAAGGTCCGTCGAACGAACTTGGCGGCTATCTCAATCGGGGTTTCGATGATATTGGCTGGCTTGGCGGCGCCTGATTCTCTCTGACTACTATGCCAAACCGATTTTCCCAGCAGGATGATACCTTGGCCGTAGTGATAGGGTCAGGAGCTGGCGGTGGAACATTGGGGCATGAATTAGCTAAAAAAGGAATTCGCACAGTCATTCTCGAAGCAGGTCCGCGAATCGAAGCGCACGAACACCTCGACGATGAAGTGGCTTCACATGAGCAATTGAGCTGGCTTGACCAGCGTACGACCTCAGGGACCTGGAGCGTCGCCAAGAACTATCCAAACTCTCCGGCTTGGCTGTGCAAGGCGGTGGGCGGCACTACGCTACGCTGGGCCGGTTGTTGCCCGCGATTCTTAGCGCATGAATTTCGAGCCCGAGATGTCTATGGGGAGATGGCAGGTACGAGCCTCCTGAACTGGCCGCTGCAGCTCGACGAGCTGGAGCCCTATTATGATCGGGCAGAGGATAAGATGGGCGTCACCGGTACCCATGGTGTCCCAATGTTAAGGGCCAACAACAATCAGAGAATAATGGCAGTGGGCGCAAAGCGCATCGGATACCGCGATGTGTCCACCGGAGCAATGGCGATTAACCCCGTCCCGCGCGACGGGCGGCCGGGCTCCATTTATGACGGTTTTTGCTATCAAGGGATCCGTTCCAACGCAAGGTGGTCTACTCTGAACGCTGAAATCCCCAAAGGAGAAGCAACCGGTAAGCTTGAAGTGCGAGAGCGGTGCCATGTGCTGAGGATCGAAGCTGACACCGCAGGAAAAGTAAACGGCGTTATTTATGCCGATCGTGATGGTGTTCATCAGCGCCAACGAGCAAGACTCGTCTGTCTTGCGGGCAATGCCATCGAAACTCCTCGGATTCTTCTTAACTCGTGCGATTCCCGATTTCCTGACGGACTGGCGAATTCTTCGGGTCAAGTCGGCAAGAATTATATGAGGCACGTCAGTGGAACGGTTTTCGGAATCTTCGATCAACCCGTTCGTATGTACCGCGGGAATGTGATGGCCGGGCAGATCAAGGACGAGCACCACTTTCAACCGAAGCGAGGTTTCGTTGGAGGCTATTTGTTCGAGACGATAGCGCTGGGCCCTACGTTTCTGGCCTTGCAAATGCAACCTGGAGCCTGGGGTCGCCGATTCACCGCTGATCTGGAAACCTACGAGAGGATGGCCGGAATGTGGATCACTGGGGAAGACATGCCGCGTCCCGGCAATGCGGTGACTCTCCATCCTGACCAGAAAGATCAATTTGGCCTGCCGATACCCAATGTCCACGTAGACGATCACCCGAACGATCTCGCGATGCAGAAGCACGCCTACCTTCAAGGTTCTCGCGTTTATGAGGCCGCCGGCGCCGTTCGAACCATCCATACGCCTTCTTATCCCTCAGGGCATAATATGGGAACGTGCCGTATGTCTGAGCGTCCCGAGGAGGGGGTGTGCAACAAATGGGGACAAACCCACGATATCTCCAATCTATTTATCTCCGATGGCAGTTTGTTTACCACCAGCGGTGCGCCGAATCCAACATTGACGATCGTCGCACTCGTGATCCGGCAGTCCGAGTACATTGCTGAGCAATTGAACAAATTGTCCATCTAAGACCGATACGACACTTCTTTCTTGAGAAATAAGCCGGACCTTTTCTCTGTCCATCTCGCTGCGTTATCGAAGCCGTGAGCGACGAGGGTTCGCTGCTTTTGAAGCGGGTAGTACCGGGGGTGAGGCTGACAATCGTGGCGCTAAACACCTACCCATAAGTCGGAGACGATGCATGAGAAGAAAAAACGGTTTGGCATGGTCTCCCTTCGACCGTCGGCCGATTTCGACTAGAGTGCTGTGGATGAACCGGGCCGCTTGGGTTCGAGGCGGAAATGGCCGATCTGGCGAGGCAAAACTCGAGTTAAAAATCGTCATTGACGTCACAACGATGACATGTTCTCTTCAGGCGATGGATCGATAGCAGATTATGAATAATTAACCGCTGCCCGGTAATTGGTTGGGCGCCGATCTTCGGTTGCATGATGCAAAGCATTCCAGATCTCAGGATTATCACCAAGGCTGCCAGGCTATATTACGAGGAGCACCTCACCCAGACAGAAATAGCGGCCAAGCTGGGGACGTCCCAAGTCGCCGTATCACGCCTGCTCAAGCGGGCGGAGGAATATGGCATCGTGCGGACGACCGTGATTAGCCCGCCAGGAGCGTTCGCGGAGTTAGAGGGGTT
>JAFAKL010000271.1 GCA_019235445.1 Verrucomicrobiota bacterium
CCGAAGTCCCAGCAAAACCGCCAGAAGTAGCCCGACCGGATTCTGGACCAGCATGTGAATCACGAAGAAGAGCGCATTATTTCGAAGCGCGTTCCAAAACGGGTTTGCCCACTTCTCCTGGCTGAACAGCACTTGATAATTCTCAGCACCGACGAAGAGCGGCGCGCCAGTGGACCCTCTGTTGCAGAGCGAGAGCCAAAGAGAGTCGATCAGAGGATAGATCATGAACGTCGTATAAACCAGCACCGCCGGAGCCAGGAAAATCAGAATATGAACCGGAAAAAGACGAGATTTCGACATTCAGAATCAGGGGTCAGTACTCAGGAGTCAGTACTCAGGAGTCAGGAGTTACAGAATGGCCGCGTCTTACCATCTCTCCGTTCCCATTTCCTCGACCCTCGATTCCCTCATACCTCTCATTAGGGGACAGGACACTAGCCTCCCTGCTCCGGTTTGTACCAGGAAGCCAGATTCTTTTGCACAATGTCGGCGGCCTGTTTAGGAGTTTCAGTCCCATTAAGGATCTGAGCGCAAGCATTCCAAAGGTCGTTCTCATTGTTCGGATTGGCGTTCCGAGAGAGGATCTGGTAGGAGCAGCGGAAAGAGGTCTTATCCTCTTTACGCCAGTTCAAGAACGCCTCTGCCACCGGATCCTTCAGCGTGTATTGCACGTTCGCGAGTGGGAAAAACCCGGGTAACGCGTTAGCATAAAGCTGTGCGAATTCCGGGGAAGCGATCCAGGAGAGGAAAACACGCGCGGCCTCTTGGTTTTTGCTCGCGGCATTCAGTCCGAGAGCGATATCGGGATGGTCGTCAATGATCGGCTCGGTTTTGCCGTCGAATGAGTATGGCTTGAACGCGCCGAAATCCAGCTTGGGGTTCATTTGCCGGAACACCCCAATATCCCACGAACCCGCCGGATAGATGGCTCCTCGTCCCTGTGCGAACAGGTTTTGCGAATCCGGGTAGGCCAGAGCCTGGTAACCGGGAGGCAGATAGGGTCTCCATTTTGCCAATGCCTCAAAAGCGGCCAGAAAACCGCCCCCATTGTATTTGGCGGTCCCTTTGATGAGGTCCTTTCGCCCGGTCTCACCATCCCATAAAGTCGGCCCGATATTCTGGTAACCCATGGTCGCCGATTCCCACTGGTCTTTAGTGCCCATCACAAGGGGAATGTATTTTCCATTCGCCTTGACCTTTTCAAGCACGGCCAGAAACTCGCTCTCGGTTTTCGGGAGGCTGAGACCAAGTTCCTTGAAAATGGCTTTATTGTAGAAAAAACCGTGGATCACTGAAGCCATCGGAACAGCAAACGCGGTCTTGCCGTCGTCGGTCGACCAGGCAGCTTTGGCGATCTCGGAATAATTCTCCATTCCGGGCAGATCGTTGAGCGCAATCAAGAAGCGTTCGTTGTAGATTTCCAAAGATTTATCGAACGGGCGGCAGGCCACCAGGTCGCCTGCCGTACCCGCCTTGAGCTTCGCATCCAAAACTGCGTTGTATTCTGTGGGTGCAGTCGGCGAAAAGACCACCTTGATCTCTGGATGCTTCTTTTCGAAGGCGGGCAGGATGATGTCCCGCCAGATCTTCAAATCATCGTTACGCCAGCTTTCAATTGTGAGTTGAGCTTTTCCCTCCGCCCAAACCCTTGCTGCGCCAGTCAGAGAGACCAGCAGGACCAGAAACGCGACAAACCTTTCGACATGGGACCTACAATGCTAGGGAGCAATCCGGTCTAAAACAATCATATTCAGTATTCAGAATTCAGCAGCCAGGAGCCGGAGATCAGGGGCCCGTGCCGTGAACAGCCTAGTTGAATTGCTGGCCGGTAACGTATTTGTTTACTCACTATCGCGCGAGTGAGCGTTTGTAAGCTGCGGCCGCAGAATTGTTCGCCAATACGCAGATACTTATTCCACTAACGCCAAACGCCGACCCGTTCTGCGGGCTAGCTTCGGTGAAGATCGTCCAGGTCGCGCTTCGTTCGCTCCAGAATTTCGGTCAAACGCTCTTCGCGCTGAGGGTCACCGGCGGCCCATTTGGCTGCCTTAAACGTCGCCTTCACCAGAGAGCCGAGCGGACGGAAAAAGGTGAACGATTCCGGTCCTGTGGATTCACCCCAGTCTCCCCAGCGTTTAGCACGCTTCCAGATCCGTTCGACCGCCTCTTTTTCCCGGTCGAGTTCGCCGACACCTTCTGGCGTTAATCGGTACGTCCGCCGCCCATCCTGCGTATCCGACTGAACCAATCCTTCGTCCTCGAGTTGTTGCAAGGTCGGGTAAACTGTTCCAGCGCTGGCGCGGTACAATCCTCCTGAGCGTTCTGTCAGGTCTTTGATCAACTGGTAGCCATGCTTCGGGCCCTCCTGCAGCAGGGACAGAATGGCCAGGCGTACTTCACCAAACTCAAAGAACCGGCCTCGGGGACCACCCGCAAATCCGGAAAACGGGCCCCAATCTTCCCATGGACCCCAGCCTCTGCCGTGAGGTCGCCAATGTCTTCCCATAAAATCTCGATGAGCAGAACGGCGCCCTTCGCGCTGGCAAGAACGACTCGGAGAAAAACCCCATTCTGGAGCGTCGGCAAACCTTGACCAGATCCGTTCGCCGCCCGACAACAAGTAATACCAAAACGGTTTCATAGATAGAGATATTATATCGTACGATATATCTACCATAGCTGCTGGTTTGTCAAATCCGCGTCCTCTCCCGCCTTGCTGAGCGCTCCCGTTGCCATGCCGCGAGATCGAGCGGTAACCCCTTGCAGGGCTCTTGGTTCGGATGCACAACCCTGGTATAACATTTGCTACCAGTGATCCGGCGTAACCGCTATGTTCAAAAGCTTATTCGTTTCAGTTGTTTGCCTTCTGCCCTGCCTCGCGCTCAGCGCTTTTTCACAAAGCCAACCACTGCATTACCAGATCGCCAGTGATCCCGCCCTCAAAGGGAAAGGAAAGGATGGAGAATGTATGGACTATGCAATCGCGTTGTCTTCCCGGCTGGCTTCCAACGGCATCCACGGTCAGCTGATCTTTTATCGATGGCATATCCAGAACTCTCTCGCCAGCGGCAGCCACGTCTTTGTCTTCTATCGACTTCCTGATGGCACCAGATGGATCGTCGATAACGAATTGCCGCATCCGAAAGCCGTCCCGGCTGACGCAAGCCCGATGCAGCTGGTCTTTCTTTTGAGTGGCTCTGCCCCGGCACCTGTGGAGGTGAAGCTTCAGGACGGCTTAAACGAGCTCAGCTTTTTCTGAGGACAATAAAAGAGAATTCGCGCCGGCAATCCCGAAGATTACAGGCGCCATTTTACTGACTGCGGCAATGCGGCTTTATTAGGAGCGTGGCCCGCAGAGTTATCCATTTGGACATGGATTGTTTCTATGCCGCCATCGAGGTCCGCGATAAGCCCGAACTCGCCGGGCAACCGGTAGCCGTCGGCGGAGCACGCGATCGAAGAGGCGTTTTAACAACGTGCAATTACGAGGCGCGCAAATTCGGCATCCGCTCCGCCATGCCCACTTTTCAGGCGCTGCAACGATGCCGGGATCTGATCGTCGTGCCGACTCGGTTTGAAGTTTATCGGCGCGAAGCGGCGAAAATCCGGGAGATCCTCTTCCGATTCACGTCTTTGGTGGAACCGCTTTCCCTCGACGAAGCCTTCCTCGATGTCTCCGGACGCGAGGAAGAGCCATCCAAACTGGCGGAGCACATTCGCGGATTGATTTTCCAGGACACCGCGTTAACCGCTTCAGCGGGAATCGCTCCCAACAAGATGCTGGCGAAGATCGCCAGCGATTGGAACAAACCCAACGGTCAATTTGAAATTCGGCCAGAGGACATCGCGGAATTCATGAAACAGCTGCCGGTGCGAAAGCTATGGGGAATTGGCCCAAAATCAGCCGAAAGGTTCCAGCGCCTCGGGATCCAGACTTGTGGAGAACTGCAGCAATGTTCGAGGATCCAGCTGCATGAATGGTTCGGCAAATTCGGGCTTGAGCTTTTCCTGCTCTGCAGAGGAGATGATCGACGAGAGGTTACACCGGACCGGGAACGAAAATCTCTGAGCACCGAACGGACTTTCACGATCAATCTCACCTCAGTCGCTCAATGTGAATCTCGCGTCCCGGATCTTTTCGAAGAGATGATGGCCGACCTTAAAGCAACGGGAGCCGAGCACCGGGTTAAATCTCTCTTTGTGAAAATCCGATTCGCTGATTTCACCCGGACAACTGTCGAACGATCTGGGTTGCCTCTGGCTATCGAGAGCTTTCTCCGCTTGCTGCGCCACGGCCTCCAACGCAAGCAACTCGCCGTCCGTCTTCTCGGCCTGGGCGTGCGCTTCAGTGAGGCGCCTGGCGAAACCAAGTCGCAACTGGAATTCTTCTAGGAGGAGTTCAGGAGTGCGCAGTACAGCAGTCAGAAGTTCAGGAGCAACGACTCCTGACTCCTGACTCCTGACTCCTGACTTCTGACTTCTGACTTCTGACTTCTCCTGAATTCCTCCGAACTCCTGCACTCCCGCCTACCTCCTCCCGAGTTTCGCGATAAAATCGTACGGATACGGGAGCGACGTTTCGCTTCCGGCATCGAGTTTCGCGACCTGTTCCGGCGAAAGCGACCATCCGGCCGAAGCCAGATTATTTTCGAGCTGCTGAAGTCCGCGCGCGCCGATAATGGGAGCTGTCACACCCGGCTTTTGCAAAAGCCAATTGATCGCGACCTGAGCCGGCGGCCGGTTGACCGAAGCGGCCACCTCATGCAAGGCATCCAGAGTACGCCAAGTCTGCTCATTGTTGTAAGCGCTCCACTTTTCGCCCCAATCTTTTTTCTCTGCCAGCTCGATGCGCGACCCTTCCGGCGGTGCAGTCATCCCCCGCTTAAACTTCCCGGAAAGCCAACCGCCGCGGAGCGGGCTCCAGGGGATGAGTCCAAGACCTTCCCTCAGGCTCAGCGGAACCAGCTCCCACTCGGTGCTCCGGCACAAGAGGTTGTATTGCGGCTGAAGGCAGACGAAACCTTCCCAACCGTTCTCGCGGCTTACGTCAATCGCTCGCTGCAGTTGCCAGCCTGCAAAATTGCTCGCTCCAAGGTAACGGACCGCACCCTTCCGGACGAGATCGTTCAAGGTCGATAATGTCTCTTCCAGTGGCGTTTTCTCATCCCAGCAATGGACCTGGTACAGATCGAGGTAATCCGTTTGCAGGCGTCGCAGACTGGCTTCCGCAGAACTCAGAATATGCTTACGGCTCAGCCCCAGATCGTTTGGTCCGCTCCCCATCGGGAACCGAACTTTCGTCGCGATCACAAGGTCATCTCGGCGCTGCCGCTTGCTTAGCCAGCGGCCCACGATCTCTTCCGATACGCCGGTGGAATAGACATTGGCCGTATCGATGAAATTGCCGCCCGCTTCCACAAAACCGTCCATCATTCGAAAGCTTTCTTTTTCCGTAGCTTCGTTCTCCCTGCCGAACGTCATTGCCCCCAAACAGAGTTCACTGACTTTCAGACCGGTCTTTCCAAGGTGTCGGTAGTTCATGCGTTGCGATGTACATCAGCCCCAAACCGCAATTCTGTCCAGGAGCATATTCTTGAGGCAGAACTCAGAATTCAGAATTCAGAACTCAGGAGTCAGGAGTACAGGAGTTTTTTCTTTGAGAGAATTCAGAATTGAGGAGTCACAAGTTTATCGGAAACGTGAAGCAGCCCTCGAGCTTGCATTTACGCCGAGACGCCGACAGGCCGACCCGCTTCTGCCTCAGCCTGCCCTTGAAGATAATGGCTCGGCGGTAGAACCTACGTTCGATGAACTCGCCTTACCAGTTCACCCCTCCGGCCCGGCTCCTGGACTTTATGCGCCAGGCCGGCAATCCGCACCTGATCAATCTGGCCGCCGGGCTCCCCTCCGTGGAGTGCGTGCCAAAGGCGGCTCTGCAACGAGCGTTCGACGCGGCGTTCTGCGAGGAACCAGATGTGGCCCTGGGATATCACACGCCGGATGGCGACTACTCTCTCCGCGAAAAAATCGCTCAACGCTTGGCGCGCCGGGGCATCTCGGTCACCCCTGAGGAAATGGTTATCACGACCGGCTGCACCCAGGCTCTCCACGGAATGATCAGACTCTGGGCTCAGCCCGCGGAAGTGGTAGCTTGCGAAGCGCCAGCTTATTACGCGACTCTCGAGATGCTTGGGGACTCTGGTATTCGGGTTCTGCCGATTCCGGTGCGGGACCCGGACGGCGTCGATCTCGAATTGGTTTCCACGCTCTTTGAACGGTTTCGCCCTAAGTTCTTTGTCGTTTGTCCAACGCTCTCCAACCCGTCCGGCGCCACCATGCCAAACGAGGCGCGCCGGGCGTTGGTTGAGATCTGCCGCAAAACCGATACCCACCTGTTGGAAGATGACATTTATGGAGAGCTCTCCGAACTGGATGGGCTCCGGCCGGTCCGATCGTTTGACGATGGGAGCATTGTTTCATATGTCACCAGTTTCTCAAAAACGGTCGCGCCCGGCATTCGAGTTGGAGTCTGCGTGCCTGGAGGAAACACGGAACGATTTGCGCAGCTGAAATGCCAGCAGGACATGCATTCGGCCACCTTATGCGAAGTGGCTTTCCGCAAATACCTGCAGGCCGGCGGCTTCGACTCCCATTTACAATACCTGAAAGGTTTGAATCGTCAGCGTCGCGAAATGGCCAGGGAAATTATCGAGCAGCATTTTCCTGAGGCAACGAACGTTTGGATTCCCGCGGGCGGCTTCTTACTGTGGGTAGAAGTTCCGCCTTCCATCGATATCGAGGCCGCCTACCAAGCCGCCCTGTCGAAAAATGTCGCTTTCAGCCGCGGAAAAGCCTTTTTCACAACTCCGGACGCGAAAGTCAGTTCAATGCGGATCAATTGTTCGCGCCCGACTGCGAACCAGCTTGTTCAGGGACTCGAGACGGTGGGAAAAATCCTTCGGCAAAGAGGATGAGCCGGCATTTCATTTTCCACGGCTGCTTTCTCTTCCTCGTGGGCATCCTCGCCGTTTTGTACAACCCTCACACTCATGCTTTCGGCTTTAACCCGGATGCCAAGTCAGGTCTGATCGTCGGCGGCGCGTTCGGTTTCATTTCGTTTTTCTGGGCCTTCATCTATTCCAGGCAAGCTCAGCGCCTTGCTGTCATAGGGGGATTCATCACCACAATCCTCCTTTTCGCCGGAACCGTACCTCGAGCTTTCAGCGCCTGGACCGGATATGCCGCCGGCGACGTGGCCAAATGGTACAGCGGCATAACCATTTCCCTCGTCATTGTCGGAACTATCCCACTTTTCGCCGCCCTTTGGCGAAACCTTCGCAAAAAGCAATAAACGCCCAGAATTTTGCAAGAGCGGAGCGAGTCAGGCATCGCCGTTCAGTTCGGCGGCGCCCAAAACCCGTGAACACCGCGCCTAGTGCGAGCTTTCCCCCCCGCGAGATTTCCAGGCTATTCATTTGCAACAAGGGCCGAATCTGCATGTGTTCTGTACCGATGTACAAACCTGCCCTTTTCGTTGTGGCGATCCGAAAAGCCGTCCTCCGTCTCAGGATCGCAATCATTGCTCTGACTCCCTTGGGTTTCTCCTTGCCGGCAACGGCAGATACCTCTTTTCCACCCCTGGGCGCGGAAGATGAACCTCTATGGCTGCGCTATCCATCCATTTCACCAGACGGAATGAGGATCGCATTCAGCTTTCGGGGGCACATTTTTACCGTACCTGTCGCGGGCGGTCTGGCCATCCCTTTAACCGCCGGGGCGGCGCATGATTCCTCGCCGGTTTGGTCGCCGGATGGCAAATTGATTGCGTTCGCGTCCGATCGCTACGGCCATTACGACGTTTTTGTCACCAGTTCCCAAGGCGGCGCCGCCAGACGCTTAACGACCTATTCAGCGGATGCCATACCAACCAGCTTTACCCCGGACGGACAATACGTGCTTTTCAATGAATATCGGATGGGCTCAGCTCAGAGCTCCCTTTTTCCGGTAAAAATCCTCCCCCAGCTTTATAAAATATCAATTCAGGGCGGACGCGCAGCAGAGATGCTCCTGACTACCCCAGCATTGCACGCCCAGTACGACCGCGAAGGACACCGAATCCTGTATGAGGATTCGAAAGGCTACGAAGATCCATGGCGCAAACACGAGACTTTTTCCGTCGCTCCCGATATCTGGCTCTATGACGCGCGGAACGGCGACCACACCAAACTGTCGAGTTTTCAAGGCGAGAACCGGAACCCGGTCTGGTCACCGGACGAAGGCTCGATTTTTTTTCTCAACGAACAAAGCGGATCGTTCAACGTCTGGCGCCTCTCACTGATCAACGGTCAACCTGGACCTGCCCAACAACTCACCACGTTTCAAAGAAATCCCGTCCGATTCCTCAGCATCGCGAACAACGGCGACCTCTGCTTCGGTTACGATGGAGAAATCTACACCTTCCCAGTTGGAGCCGCCCAACCGCAGAAGGTTAGCATCCAAATCGGCCTGAGTGACAGCGCCGCCGCAACCCAACTCAGGAATTTTACGGACAACGTGACCGAAATAGCCTTGAGCCCCACCGGCAAAGAATTTGCCTTTGTCGTTCGGGGCGATATCTACGTCGCTTCTATCGATCAGGGCGAAACGAAACGCATCACCAATACTCCCGGACAGGAGCGCAGTGTTTCCTTCAGCCCGGATGGACGCCGGCTAGTGTTTGCAGCCGAGTACGCGAAACCCTGGGGTCTTTACGAAGCCGCGATCTCTCAACCGAAAGAAAAAGAACCGTATTTCTTCAATTCCACCGTTATCGACATCCATCCAGTTCTGGAAAACGACCAGGAAAACTTCCAACCTAGATATTCACCCGACGGAAAAGAGGTCGCGTACCTGGAGAACCGCACAACCCTGAAAGTCCTGAATCTCGAAACGAAACAGAGCCGCACCATCCTTCCCGGCTACTTGAACTATTCTTACGAGGATGGGGACCAATGGTTTGATTGGTCACCGGATGGAAAATGGTTTCTAACGAATTTCCTGACGCCGGGGCGGTGGGCCTCCCAAGCCGGACTGGTCGACGCGGGCGGCCAACAGCAACTGACCAATCTCACCAAGAGCGGATACGACAATCTCCTCCCGCGCTGGATGATGGACGGTAAGTCGATGATCTGGTTCTCGGACAAATACGGTCTCCATGGCGATGGCGGAGCGGCCAAAAGTCAGCAGGATGTCTACGAGATGTTTTTCACTCAGGAAGCCTATGACAGGTCCAAACTCTCAAAAGCGGAGTACGACATTCTAACGGAGGCCGAAGCCGAACAGAAAAAGAAGAAAGACACTGAGAAAAAGGACCAGACCAAAGAAACTGACGCGAACGCGCCGAAAAAAATCGAACCGCTGGCCATCGACCTCAATAACATTGAAGATCGGATCGACCGGCTCACCCTTGGTTCCAGCCAAATCGCAGATGGCCTCCTGACCAATGACGGCGAAACACTGCTCTATCTGGCTAGAAGCGAAAAAGGGTATGAGTTATGGTCTTTAAAGCTGCGTGAAAGCGAACTGAAGCGCTTATGGGGAACCGAAGCCCCAAAATCGTCCCCGCATGAGGAGTCCAGCCCGGCGATGATCCGGCTCGATAAGGAAAACAAGAATGTTTTTGTGCTGGTGGCCGGCAAAATCACCAAGGTAGGCGTTGCCGACGGCAAGGCTGAACCTGCGAAGTTTAATGCTGCCAAGGAACTCGATGCCGCAGCGGAGCGCGCCTGCATGTTCGAACACATGTGGCGCCAAATGAAAGAGAAGTTTTATGTCAAAGACATGAACGGCGTGGACTGGGACTACTACAAATCAGTGTACGCAAAATTCCTTCCTTACATTTCCGACGACCGCGATCTGTCTGAAATGGCCAGTGAAATGCTGGGCGAACTAAACGCGAGCCATACCGGCTGCAAGCTTCTGCCCGATCCGCAAAATGCGGATGCAACCGCTGTTCTGGGTGCATTTTTTGACAGTAACTACCAAGGCCCCGGCCTCAAAATTCAGGAAGTGATCGAGAAAGGCCCATTGGTCACGGCTTCGGCCACTATCCAGGCGGGAATGATCATTGAGAAGATCAACGGAGTCACGATCGACCCGGGAATAGACTACATTCCGCTTCTGAATCACCGGGCCGGTCAACCGACGCTGTTGAGCATTTTTGACCCGGCAAAGAACGTCCGGTTCGATGTCACCGTGAAACCGATCAGTACGGCTGAACAGGACGAGCTCCTCTACCAGCGCTGGGTAAAACAACGCCGCGAATTGGTTGACAAATTGAGCAATCACGCCTTGGGCTATATCCACGTCCGAGGGATGAATGATGAAAGTTATCGGGAGGCCTATTCAGAAGCCTTGGGTCGTGAGAGCAAAAAGAAGGCGTTGATCGTCGACACGCGGTTCAACGGAGGCGGCAATCTTCATGACGCCCTGGCGGTGTTCCTGAACGGCAAACCGTATCTGGAGTTTCTGCCCCGCGGGCAGAGCCTCGGCTGGGAACCCGATGAACGATGGCACCGAACGAGCCTGGTCCTTGCCGGTGAGAGCAATTACTCCGACGCGCACTTGTTTCCCTGGGTTTACCAACATTTTGACATCGGAAAACTGGTTGGCATGCCGGTCCCGGGTACAGGAACGGCGGTCTGGTGGGAATTCCTCCAGGATCCAAGGCTGATCTTTGGCATTCCGGAGGTTGGGTTCCGGGATGAAAAAGGGCGGTTCATGGAAAAAACGCAGGTAGAACCCGACGTCAAGATTCGGAACGACGCCAAAAGCATCGCAGAAGGCAAAGATCCTCAACTCGAAAAAGCGGTTGAAATTCTCATGCAGGACTAG
>JAFAKL010000407.1 GCA_019235445.1 Verrucomicrobiota bacterium
GCGATCAAAGGCGCGATTAACGACACTAAGGCCAGCAGTGGTTGTTCGGCCGGGCAGACGACGCCGACGACGCCCCATGGCTCCGGCATCGCCAGGGTCACGTTGCGGAAAGGGGTCTGATGGACATGGCCGTCATATTTGTCAGTCCAGGCCGCATAATAAAAAAGCCGTTCGATCGTCTTTTCAATTTCGAGCTGGCTTTCGCTCTGGGCGGCTCCCGTGAGGGAACCAAGCCGGTGGGAGAATTCGGTTGCTCGAACCGAGAGGTTTTCTGCAAGATAATACAGAACTTGCGCGCGCAAGTGAGCGGTCGCCTGCGACCAACTCCCGGCCTTTCCGGCGATCTCCACCGCGTTACGGATATCTTTGCGATTGCCTAATCCGGTCTCAGAGATGTAGTGGCCATCAGCGTCCTCCAGAGTAAAACTGTACCCGCTGTCGGAGCGCGTCTGTTTACCGCCAATGTAAAGTTTAGGCGATCGATCGATCAAAAGTTCCATGCGCTTGGTATTCGCGGCATTTGTCAACGGATAAGGGCGAAGTGTGACTTCACTTTTCTCATAGGCCGGCAGAAAACCTTCCCACGTTGGCACCAGGTATTCGTACATCCCCTCGTTTCCCCCTTCACGTCCGAACCCGCTCTCTCGATAGCCGCCAAAGCCGGAAGCTGCGTCGAAGAGGTTAGTGGAATTAATCCAGACCACACCTGCTTTCAGTTTCGGAGCGATGTCAAGAGCGAGATTAAGATTTTCCGTCCAGATCGAGGCGGCGAGACCGTAGGGCGTGTTGTTTGCGAGCTCCACGGATTCGCCGGGAGTGCGAAACGTCATGGTGACTAAAACCGGACCAAATATCTCAACCTGCGCTAGTGTGGACGCAGGTTCAACGCCGGTAAAGAGAGTCGGTGGATAAAAGAACCCTTCCTCGGGCAGAGCCCAGCTCGGTTGCCAACAGGTCGCTCCTTCCGCCTTGCCTTTCTCGACCAGCTGCTGAATTCGTTGCAATTGCACCGGAGCGACGATCGCGCCGAGGTCGATGCTCTTATCCAGCGGATCGCCCACGCGCAGCGTTTCCATGCGGCGCCGGAGTTTCTCGATGACTTTTTCCGCGATACCCTCTTGCAAAAGCAGACGGCTTCCCGCGCAGCAGACCTGCCCCTGATTGAACCAGATCGCATCGACCACGCCTTCCACCGTGCCGTCCAGATCTGCGTCCTCGAAGACGATGAATGGAGATTTGCCGCCAAGCTCGAGAGATAATTTTTTCCCGGTTCCGGCCGTTTCGCGCCGAATGATGCGACCAACCTCGGTCGATCCGGTGAAGGCGATTTTCCGGACATCCTTATGCCGAACGATCAGCTCGCCGGTTTGTCCGTCTCCGGTGACAATATTGACTACGCCGCCGGGCAAGGAAATCTGCTGCAGAATCTCCGCGAAGAGCAATGCCGTGAGGGAAGTAAACTCGGCCGGCTTCAGCACCACCGTGTTGCCGGCGGCCAGTGCCGGAGCGATCTTCCAGGCGAGCATGAGCAGCGGGAAATTCCAGGGTATGATCTGGCCGCAAACGCCAAGCGGTTCGTAATCGATGAAAGTTTCGTTCCGCAGCTGTGCCCACCCTGCGTGGTGATAGAAATGTCTGGCGGCCAGAGGGATATCGATGTCGCGCGATTCGCGGATCGGTTTGCCGTTATCCAGGCTCTCCAGTACCGCGAATAATCGAGAATGTTTTTGGATCTGTCGCGCCATCGCATACAGATAACGCGCGCGCTCGTGGCCGGTTAAGGCAGACCAGGCCGGGAACGCGGCTTTGGCCGCTGCCACCGCAGCATTTACTTCTGTCTGGCTGCATTGAACGAGGCGGGCCAGAGGTTTGCCGGTGCGCGGGTTGATCGATTCGAAATACGATTCATCCATGAACCTGGCGAATTCCCCGTTGATAAACGGATGCATCGAGCGGCCATGATCCTCCAGCCAGTTCAATGCGAGATCCACCTCTTCGGGCGCGGGACCATATTCCATGGTTTCGAATATCTGTCTTACAGTAGCCATTGGAAAAACGGGTCGGCGTACCGGGGAGTGGCCGGGTCGGCGTGTTGGGAGGGCGGCGGGTCGGCGTATGGCTTCATGGGAGAGGGTGGCGGTGTTGGGCGGAGTAACGGCCGGTGACGTGGTGTTCCAGTTGACGCTCGATGTCTGTCAGTAAGCTGGAGGCGCCAAGCCGGAACAGCTCCGGTTCCATCCATTCGCGCCCAAGCTCTTCTTTCATTAAAATCAACGACGTCATCGCGTCTTTGGCGGTGCGAAGTCCACCTGCCGGTTTGAATCCGACGGTATAACCGGTTTGCTCCCGGTACTCGCGAATAGCTCGAACCATGGTAAGGCTGACGGGCAGAGTAGCATTTTCCGCCTCTTTTCCGGTGCACGTTTTGATGAAATCCGCGCCGGCCATCATCGCGACGAAGCTTGCCTTTTGGACATTTCGGAGCGTGGCCAGTTCGCCTGTGGCCAGGATCGCTTTGAGATGAGCATCTCCGCACGCGTTTCGAAAAGTGGCTATTTCATCGTACAACGCTTGCCAGTTGCCAGTGAGGACATGCTCCCGGGTAATAACGATATCTATCTCCGCGGCCCCTTGCTGGAGTGCGAAATCGATCTCTTCGAGACGCGACTTCATGGGGCCTAGTCCGGTCGGGAAAGCTGCAGCCACCGAGGCGACCGGGATACCGGATCCTTCAAGCGCCTGAACCGCCCCCGAGACCATACTCGGGTAGACGCACACCGCCGCGACAGTGATGCCGAGATCGGCGACACCCATCACTTCCAGCAGATCAGCGCGCACAGGATGCCGCGCTTTCGCGCACAACCGGCGGACTCGTCCCGCCGTATCGTCTCCGGCCAGCGTGGTGAGATCGATGCAGCTGACCGCTTTGAGCAGCCACGCGGCTTGCCATTGTTTCTTGACGGTTCGACGCGCGCTCAGCGTTGCGGTCCGCCGTTCCGCTGCGCTTTTGTTTACCTGAACCTGTTTTAACCATCCCAACTCAAGCGGAATGCCGATGTTTCTTCTCGGCTCCTCCTGTGAACGGATGGGTTTTGGCTTTTCGACCGATATCGTGCGCATAAGTTCTTCGCAATTAGAGGGTGAACGAGATAGCTCCCGAAAATTATCTCTTTTGAGAAAGATAGCTCGCAGTTTCTCTCTCGATTCATTAGGAAACTACGACTGTTGGGCAGAGCCCATCAGGCCAATTTCGACGGAAATCGGCGCTTTGTTGAAACCCCCTTCTATGAACAAGTCCTTCAAAAATCTTGCTGCTCTTTTCGGAGCCGGCGCGCTCACGTTCAGCAGTGCGTTCGGCCTGCGACCTGGAAGGACTGGCTGCAGGTGGCTGAATTCTTTACGCGCAAGCAGGGGGACACGCTCGCCGGCAAAAAACTGGAACGCCCCTATTATGGCGCTGGCGAATCCCGAGCCCGTGGATTCAGTTATGGCTGGTTTCTTTTGCCGGTTCGCCAGCGCCGGGGGCATTTATTTTGACAACAACATGAACCCGATGATCAACACGCCCGCGGCAGCAGAAGGGTTGCAGAATATGGTCGACAGCCTCAAGTCTTGCCCGCCGGACGTGTTAAGTTAAGGGTAAGAGGAGTTGAAGCATGCCTTTCTAAACGGTGACGTCGCGATGGTGGTACAATGGTCGGATGTCGGCAAAAAGACGGCCGATCCGCAGCTCAGCAAGGTCGTTGGCAAAGTCGGTTTTGCACTGGTGCCTGGCACCGAAGTGAACGGAAAAGTGCAGCACCGGACCCCGATGCCGGTGGGTCGCGTGCTGGCTGTTCCTGCGACCTCAAAAAACAAGGAGGCCGCGTATTGGGTCGCTAAATATCTTTCGCTCGACAAAAGCCCTATTACGGTGGCGGCAAATTGGAGTGGGCAGGATCCCTATCGGGTCAGCCATTTCACGGATCCCTCTCATTACAAATTCCCTGATGAGGCCTCGAGAAAAGATTACCTGGAAGCGACCGAAGCAAATCTCAAAGTCGGTTTCCCGGACCTGAATATTCCTGGAGCGGCGCAGTATATCGATGCGCTGGATCGTTTACTAGCCTTCAATTTGGCTCGCCTCAGCCGATGAAGTGGAGTGGGCTGGACAATTACGTCAACCTTCTCACCAGAGATACCCGGTTTTTAAGTGCCCTCTGGCGAACGATCCTGCTCGTCCTGGCCGGAGTTGTCACCCAGACCGTGCTCGGGTTTGTCATCGCCTCCCTGCTTTTCCGGATCCGCCGCGGTCGCACGCTTCTACTGAGCACGATTTTGATTCCGTCGGTGATCTCGCAAGTGGTGGCCGGCTGGCAAGGGCGCATGATTTTCAACGCCGCCTACGGTCCCCTGAACGATGTTCTGGCGCGGCTCGGCCTGAAGGGTCCTGCCTGGCTGGCTTCGCAGCAGACGGCATTGACCGCGATCTTTCTCACGGACACCTGGCAATGGACGCCTTTCCTGGCCCTCCTCATTCTCGCTGCGTTGCAAAGCCTGCCTCAGGACATCGTCGAAGCGGCTCGCCTCGACGGAGCCTACGGTTGGTCGATGTTTCGGTGCGTCACCTTGCCTTTGATCCTTCCGGTTACCGGAATCGGGATTCTATTGCGTGGCGTGGATCTATTTAAAACGTTCGACCTCGTCTTT
>JAFAKL010000045.1 GCA_019235445.1 Verrucomicrobiota bacterium
TGCAACTCAACCTTTGTGGCATTGTCGGTCCCGCCCTGGCGGCAGTGGTTTTGAGTCATTACGGGGCGAGCTGGATTTTCACTGCCAACGCGGCGTGCTTCCTCCTGGTCGTTGCCGCTATAGCGCAATGGAAACGCCAGGAAAGACAGACGAAATTACCCTTGGAAAATTTTATTGAGTCTTTCGCCGGAGCAATCCGATATGTCCGATATGCTCCCGGAATCCAAGTGGTTTTGGCGCGGAACCTGCTTTTTTCTCTCTTCATCTCGGTCATACCAGCCTTGCTGCCGGTAATTGGGCTCAAGGAAGTTTTGATGAATTCTGCGGATCTGGGCTTGTTGTTCACGAGCATGGGTGTCGGCTCGGTGTGCGGCGCGATTGTGGTGATTCCATGGGCACGGGCTCGGTTTTCCCCAAACGCGCTCATCATCCTGGCAAGCGTTTTGCTCGCCATGGTCTTCGTGCTGATGGCGGTTGTGCGTGCGATACCGGTATTCATGATGGTGGCGGGCCTAGCCGGCGTTTCCTGGACCATGGCCGCCTCTGAACTTTGGGTGGCCGGCCAGCGGGCCATGCCCCCGTGGGCCCGAGGGCGAATGAACGCTACTCACATCATGCTCTCGCAAGGCGGCCTGGCCTTGGGAGGACTGGTCTGGGGTGGGGCGGCTGCCTCGCTAGGCGTAAATTTTGCCCTCCTTGCGGCTGCGGCGTTGCTGTTATCGAGCCTGGCGCTCGCCTTTCCACTTTCGATCGATTTTACCGGCCAGATGAATTTCGATCCGGCCCCGCCCGCGACGATCTACCACGCGATGCTGCACGCGCCGCGTCCGGAAGATGGCCCGGTCGCGATCACCATTGATTTCCAGATCAGCCCCGTGAATCGTGCGCAATTTCTGGAGTTGATGCGAGGGGTCCGATTGATGCATTTGCGCAACGGGGCGTTCAGCTGGCGGCTGGACGAGGATCTCTCCGAATGCCACTTTTTCCGATTGGAGATGCTGGTCGCTTCCTGGTCCGAGCATCTTCTGCAGCACGAACGGATTACGCAGGAAGAACAAAGCAATTTTGAGAAGGCGTGGAGCCTCGATATCCGACCGGACGGACCAGAAGTCAAACACTTCATCTCGGTCAACAAGGAACTTCTGGGCGGAAAACGCGTCGTTCCTTGTGAGCCGCCACCGGCCGGACAAGGGCGCCCGCTTCGAAAGGAAAGCGTGGATGCGGAGCGTCTCGTTTAAGTCGCTCGTGCTGCCGGGAATTTATCCGGACTTCGGTGGCTCACAATTTAAGCGGGATTGATTCGCACATTCTTTCATGGACGGCAATTGCTGCGATGTGCAATGTCTCCTGGATTGAGTCGTTATCATCTGCTAGTCATCCGAACAGCCCCCAATGAGCGAAAATTCTACATGGACCGCCCTCAGGAATCCGGTTTTCCGAAACATGTGGCTCGCCAGTTTAGTCTCTGGCACTTGCGTGGCTGCGCAAGATACCGCCGCCACCTGGACAATGAACCGCGTGAGCGATTCACCACTGTTTCTGTCCATGATGTCAACCGTCGCTTCGTTGCCATTCTTCTTTTTCACTCTCCCAGCGGGCGCACTGGCCGACATGTTGGACCGCAAGCGAATGATGTTTGTCATGACGATCTGGCTTGCGGTCGCGGCAGGCGGATTGGCTCTGGTCGGATCTTTCAACCTGATCAATCCCTGGGTTCTTCTGACGGCCGTTTTTCTGATTGGGACCGGATTTGCTTTCTATTCGCCCGCCTGGACATCGATTCAGCCTGAAATCGTTTCGAACGAGGAGCTGCCTTCGGCTTCCACACTCGGGGGATTGCAACTGAATATCTCTGGCATCATCGGGCCTGCGATCGGTGGATTACTCCTTCGGGTCGTCAATGCGAATGTCGTTTTCGCGATGAACGCCGCTTGTTTTCTGATGCTGTGTGTCGCAATCCGGCATTTGAAGCACCCGCGACCCCATTCGAACCTCCCCCTGGAAAGCTTCGCGGAGTCTTTTGTCACCGCGATCCGGTACGTCATCTACACTCCGGGCATTCAGGTGGTCCTGGTCCGCAATCTCTTATTCGCGTTTTTCATTTCGATTATCCCTGCGCTGATTCCGGTCGTCGGGTTGAAAGAATTACACCTGGATCCTTCGAATCTAGGGTTGGTCTTTACCTGCATGGGAGTTGGGTCGGTGCTTGGAGCAGTCTTTATCTTACCTTGGGCGAGAGCGAAATTTCACTCGAACACGGTCACCTTGGTCGCGAACGTCCTGGTTGCGGTAGTCTTTTTTTTAATGGGCACTGTTCGAGATCCGGCCCTGTTTCTGGTTGCTGCCGGTCTGGCCGGAACTGCATGGACGATGGCAGCTTCCGAGCTTTGGGTGGCCGGGCAGCGTGCAATGCCGAGCTGGGCGCGAGGTCGGATGAATGCGACCATCATCATGGCTGCGCAGGGTGCCGTGGCTCTGGGTGGTATTGTCTGGGGTTCATCGGTCTCCATGTGGGGCGTTAAATGGACGCTGATCGCTGCCTGCATCTTGCAATTGGCGACCTTGTTGATTCAACTCAGGCTTTCGATTGATTTCACAAGCTCGCTGAGCTTTGAGCCGGCCCCGATGGCTGGAGCGTCGCACAAGCTGATCCATATCCCGGCACCGCACGACGGCCCGGTCGCGGTCATGATTGACGTCGAAATCGATCACACGTTTGGGAAGGACATGCTTGACACCTTGCGCGAAGTCCGGTTGATCCACTTGCGGAATGGCGCCTTCAGCTGGCGACTCCACGAAGACCTCGGCCGTCCCAACAATTATCGGATGGAAATGTTGTATCCTTCGTGGACGGAGTACCTGCTGATGCAGGAAAGGCTCACCGCGCGCGAGCGCGAAACTATCGATAAGGCGCGTGGATTCCATGTGGGAGAAAAACCGCCGGAGTTCCGGCATTTCCTCTGCGTAAATCGAGAGTTGCACACGCAGCGCCACACTGTGGCGAGACCCTCTTCGATGCCGGAAGCGCCGCTGAGCATTGATAAGGCGACGGCTTAGCGCAAAAAAGTCGAATTCGGAACGAGCGCGAGGGAGGAGAGGGACTCTGCGTCGTCTGAATCGGCTGTCAGTCAGCAACAAACGGCTCTTCGATTGGTCAATCCGCGTCCTCGTCTCGGTCTTTCCGGATGAGGCGCGCTTTTGGAGGCGCGCCGATCGAAAACGACCACGACGACGAAGGACGAGACGAGACGTTACATACGACCCTTAAAAGCACCCTCCAAGGCATGCCATCCGAGGGTCGCACACTTCAATCTCTGCGGGAACTTTTTCACCCCTCCAAGAGCTTGCAGATTACCGAGACCGGTCGCCGGTGCGGCCTCTTGCATGAGAAAGTCAATGAAGGTTCGTTTCAGCGCCAAGGCTTCTGCGATGCTTTTCCCTTTCACCTGGATAGTCATCAACGACGTGGAAGCCATGCAGATAGCACAGGCTTGCCCGGTAAATTTGATCTGTTCAATCGTCCCACTCGAGGATTCGCCTACAAAAACGGCTATCTCGTCTCCGCAAGAAGGATTGTAACCCTCTCCCTTCCTTGCCGGCGCCGGGAGTTCGCCAAAGTTCCGCGGCCGTTTCGAATGGTCCAGGATGATCGTCTGGTACAGCTCGTCAATTTCCATCAGACTCCAAAGTATCGACTTGCTCTGTGAAGTACGTCGACCAGGCGGTCGATCTCACTTTCCGTATTATAGAAATAGAAGCTAGCGCGAGCCGTAGCGTGCAGCCCTAGTTTGCGCATAAGGGGCTGATTGCAATGATGTCCGCCTCTCATCGCGATGCCGAACTGGTCGGCATACGCCACCAGGTCATGGGCATGAATCGTTCCCAACTGGAAACTGACAATGCCGGCGCGCTCGGTCTTCGGACCAAGGATCCGCATCCCTGGCAAGGTCGAAAGTCTCTCATAAGCCAGCCTCCCAAGATGATGGTCTGAAGTCTGAATGGCCGGCCGTCCAATTTTATCCAGGTAATCCAAGGCAGTGGCAAGCCCGACTGCACCAGCAATATGAGGTGTCCCCGCTTCGAAACGGTGCGGGCCCGACTTCCATTGAGCAGATTCGTAGGTGACACTGGAAATCATTTCTCCGCCAAATTGGTATGGCGCCAAATCGGCGAGGAGTTCAGGATTTCCGTAGAGAACGCCGATGCCGGTCGGACCGCAACATTTGTGTCCCGAAAAGACGAGGAAATCACACCCGAGTTCTTGCACGTTGACAGGAGCATGACCGGCGCTTTGTGCTGCATCCACGAGAGTGATGACGCCGTTCCGTCGAGCTTCGGCGCAAATTTGGCTCACTGGATTGATGCATCCAAGCGAATTGGAGACATGGGTGAAGGCGAGCAATCGGACCGGGCTACCCTTAAATCGTCGGTCCAGGAGAGACCAATCGATGATTCCTTCGTCTCCATGGACCGGAAGGTATTGGAGCGTAGCACCGGTGCGGCGAGCGGCCATCTGCCATGGAATCAGATTGGCATGATGCTCCATCTCTGTGATCAAAATGATGTCTCCAGGCCCAAGATGCTCAGTGCCCCATGAACTGGCGACAAGATTGATTCCCTCCGTCGTTCCTCGAGTAAAGATGATCGAGTCGTTGGAATCTGCACCCAGGAAGCGGGCGGCGCAGGCGCGTGCGTCCTCGTAGAGCTTTGTCGCGCGAGAGCTCAGGGCATGGATTCCCCGGTGAACGTTGGCATGATCTTCCCTGTAGTAACGTGCGATTTCGTCGATCACGCACGCTGGATGCTGGGTGGAGGCTGCATTGTCGAGGTAAACCAGCGGAGATCCGTTCACTTTCTGATCCAGGACGGGGAAATCTCCTCGATGCGTGCAGGCTAAGAGATCAGTCGCCACAACGGAGCTTCAACCCGCCTGCTCCGGGTTGCAACTGTGGCACGCCTTCCACTTACCTGCTACAATGCGCCCGATCGATGAAGCCTTCTGAAACAACAGATCCTATTTCCCTCGGATTACCGCATCGGCCGCCGTTCGTTTTCATTCAATCAGTCGATAAGCTTGAGGCGGGTTTGCTAGCCCAGTGCTCGAAAACCTTTGCCAGAAGTGAGTCGTTCTTTGAGGGTCACTTTCCCGGGAATGCAATTGTGCCCGGCGTACTCCTACTGGAAGGAATGGCTCAGACTGCCGGGATTGCAGTGGGTGGGCCTGGGAAGATGTTCTTGCTTTCGGCAATTCGCTTTATGAAATTTTTGCGTCCAGTCCGTCCTGAAGAGACCATTACTTTCAACGCCCACAAATTGGGCGAGGTCGGTGGCCTGGTCCAATGCGCCGTGGAGGCGCGGTGTAGTCAGCATCTTGTCGCAGAGGGACAAATTATCCTCGCGGAGGCGTTGTTTCCCTGAAAGGATTGGCCTCTCTTCGATTTATGGCTTAAGGGACCGTTCGCGATCGGAATCGGCTCCGCGTAAGCCCCAAGGGTGGGTCGACCCACTAAGAATGAACGAAACGATCGAAAAACTATCCAATTACGGAGTCATGCAATGAAAAAAATCGCTGTTGGTCTTTGTGCGGGTTTGCTGATCGGGTTATCGGCAGCACCCGCGCCCGCGCAGAGGGTTGTTCCCAGAGAGGGTGAACAACTTCCGGCGCTCGCCCTGAACTATCTAGGCAAACAACCTGAACTCACCGGGAAACCTCTCCTGGTAGAATTTTGGGCGACCTGGTGCCCACCCTGCCGAAAAAGCATTCCGCACCTCAATGAGATCTACTCCAAGTACAAAAGCCAAGGATTGCAGATCGTCGGAATTACGGACGAGGACGAGGCGACCGTGAAGAAGTTTCAACAGCAGATCCCGATGAATTATAACGTGGCGATCAATACGCCCGGAGCGATCTACGAACAATTTGGAATAACGGCCATTCCCACCGCTTTTCTGGTTAACAAAAGCGGTAAGATCGTCTGGGAAGGGCATCCGATGGAACTGAGCGAAACAGAGATCCAGTCGGTTCTGAATTGACGGCGGCTTTTCTTGGCCTGCCATCTCACCAGTTATTGAAGGAACGGATTGTTACGACGTTCTGCACCAATTGTCGTTTGAGGTCCATGCCCCGGCAACACCGCGGTTTCATCCGGCAGCAGAAGAATTTTTTCACGGATTCCGCGAATCAGCAGCAGATGATCGCCCCCGGGAAAGTCGGTCCGGCCGACACTTCCAGCAAAGAGAACGTCCCCATCGAACAGAACCTGGTGGTCGGCCGAATAAAAGCATAGGCTACCGGGACAATGACCAGGAACGTAAAGAACACGAAAAGGAATGCCGCAAAAGTCCATTTCTGGCGTCTCCTCAATCAGAAAATCAGGCACGACGGGTTCGGCTTCCAGAAAGAAGCCCCTTTTCTTGAAAAAATCAGGGTCTGTCATGAGAGGGATGCCCTCTTTGTGAAACCCGACTTGGCATTGGCATACCTGTTTGATTTTGGCCGCATCATCGAAATGGTCGGGGTGGCCGTGCGTGAGTAGGAGGAGATCGATCCTCACCCCCAAGCCTCGGATCCATTCCGAGGATCCGGTCGGAGCATCGATCAAAATATTTCCACCGGTTGTTTGGAGAAGATAGGCGTTGGTATCGAAAATACCGCCAATAAAAGTTTGAAAGTGAAGCATTGTGAGAGAGATTCCGAAGTTTGGAAAAAAGCAGATTTCCGGCTTAATGTCTGAAATCCGCCACCGTTGTGTCAAAGAGCACTCTGGTCGACATGAAAAATATTAGTATAGCTGCTGCCGCGAGTTTATTGCTTATCCATTCGGCCTTCGTCTTTGCAGACGACAAACCAAACTCCGCGGATCCGCGCCAGGTCGCGATTACGGTCGGTCGCCTGTTGGAGCAGGGTCATTACAGCCGGCAAAAACTCGACGCCGAAATGTCGAGGCGGATTCTGGAAACCTATCTTGAGAATCTCGATTATAATAAGCTCTTTTTCACCCAGGAAGATGTCGATCAATTCAACCAGAAATATGGAGCGAACCTCGGTGACAGCATTTTGCTTGGAGAACTCCAGCCGGCGCAGGAAATCTACAGTGTCTTCAAAGCACGAGTGGAAGATCGAATCGCGAAGATCCACCAGCTTTTGAAAAAAGACTACTCGTTCAAGAGCAGTAGAACCGTTGCCCTGGATCGGCGGAAAGAGCCTTGGCCCCCCAATCTGGCAGACGCCGACACCCTCTGGAAAGACCGGATCGAGGGGGAGTTGCTGCAGGAGAAACTGAATAAATTGGCAGTGGATCCCGGGGCCAAGGTGGTTGGTCGAAGATACGATCAGCTCCTCAAGAGCGTCGAGGAACGGGACAATGAGGATCTGGTTCAGGTCTTCTTGAACTCTGTTGCCCAATCGTACGATCCGCACTCGGAATATCTCGGGCGCTCCGATCTGGAGAGCTTTGAAATCAACATGCGGCTTTCTCTAACCGGAATCGGCGCTGAATTGCGATCGGACGATGGTTATGCAAAAGTCCAGCGGCTCCTGCCCGGAGGTCCCGCGCAGATGAGCGGTAAAATGAGTGTCGGCGACAGGATCGCTGCCGTAGCACAGGGTAAAGATGCCTTTGTCGATACCGTGGACATGAAGCTCGACAAAGTAGTCGAGATGATTCGAGGCAAAAAAGGAACGGTCGTTCGCCTTCAACTGATACCTTCTAACGCGACTGATCCTTCTAAACGCCGGGTGGTGGAGTTGGTTCGCGATAATGTAAAACTCACCGAGCAGGAGGCGAAGGCGGAGATTATCGAGAAAGATATGCCGGGCGGCTCGATACAAAAGCTGGGATGGATCACTTTGCCGTCGTTCTACCAGGATATGGAAAAATCGCGGACCGGCAAAAGCACGTCACGCGATGTCGCCGCTCTCCTGAAGCGCCTCGAGGAGGAGCAGATTCAAGGCTTGGTCGTCGATCTGAGGAGAGACGGGGGCGGCTCCCTCGATGAGGCGATCAAAATGAGCGGCCTTTTTATCAACCAGGGCCCTGTCGTCCAGGTGAAGGATGCGAATGGTGATATCGACGTACTGAAGGATCGAGAGGGCAACGCTTTGTACAGCGGTCCCATGATTGTTCTGGTCAATAAGCTTAGCGCTTCCGCCAGTGAAATTTTCGCCGCGGCCATGCAGGATTACGGCAGAGCACTGATCGTCGGCGATTCCAGCACTTTCGGCAAAGGTACAGTTCAAACGATGCTGGAACTTGGTCGATTCATGCCGATGCTGGGCAATTCTTCGAACGATGCGGGCGCGCTGAAGCTGACCGTCCAGAAATTCTATCGAGTGGCGGGCGGATCTACCCAGCTCCGGGGTGTTATTTCAGACGTCAAACTTCCTTCTCTCACGGATAATAGTGAATTCGGGGAATCAGCCTTGCAGCACCCTCTTGCCTATGACGAAGTGGAACCGGCTCCCATTGATGTGGCTGCCAATCGGAAGCCGCTTTTTGTCGACGAGTTACGCCAACGCTCTGTAAATCGGGTCAATAAGGATCCACAGTTCCAGGATATCAATGACGATCTCCGGCAGTTAGATGACAGATTGAAGGTGAATCGATTGTCATTGAACGAGGCGGTCCGCCGCGACGAGATGGCGAAAGAAGTCAAGCAGAGAGAAAAGGAAGAAGCTGACCGCAAGAGGGCGAAATCGGATGATCATGACAAGACTTACGAATTATCCCTCGCGGACGTGGACAAGGCGCAGTTGAAGCTTGCCGAACAAAAGCCCGATGTTCCGCCGAGTACAAAATCCGCGAGGGCCAAGCCGATGCGGTCGGCGGACAATCCAGCGGAGGCTGCGCTCGACGACGATGACACGACCAACCTCGCTGACAGCGATCCTGGAAAACGAGAAACGCTGAATATCCTTTCAGATCTCGTCGAGCTGGGGAAATCACAACAGCGGACAGTCGGGCGGTAGTTGGCCCCTTGTAGGGCCGCAGAAACAAGTCGATACTCGCGCGGTCAACGGGGGAGTATCGGGATAATCGAGGATAGCGGCACTAAGAGACGGTACACTAGACTGCGCCGCGGGCTTCGCTGTGGTAATTCGCCAAAGCCACTGCCTCCCCGAGATCGATTGTGCCGTCGAACAGGGCCCTCCCGATGATCAGACCGTACAGGCGCGGCATCGACGCCAGATGTTTGATGTGGTCCAGCGTCGCAACGCCGCCACTGGAGATAATGTTGCAATGCGTGCTGTCGAGAATTTTGTCTAGAACCGGAAAGTTCGGTCCAATCAACGTCCCGTCGGTCGCGATATCAGTAAAGATAATCGTCCCCACTCCGAGTTTCTCAACCATGCGAATGAAATCAAGTGCGTTGATGGAAGTGACCTCCGTCCATCCCCTGACAGCCACGTGACCGTTCCGTGCGTCGACACTGACCGCAACTTTCTCTCCCCCGAAACGGTTCACCAGGCTCTCGAGGAAAATCGGGCTGTCCACTGCTCCGGTTCCCACGACGACTCTCGCAACACCGGCTTCGATAAAGGTGATGGCACCTTCCGTAGAACGTATTCCGCCCCCGACCTGCACCGGAATGTTCAACGTCCGGACCAGCCGTTTGATCATTTCAATATTCCGAGGTACACCGGTGAAGGCGGCATTCAGGTCAACCACATGTAGGCAGTTTCCGCCTTCCTCCTCCCAACGCCTGGCAAACCCCAGAGGGTCGTCCGAATACACCGTTTTATCAGCGAGTTTCCCTTCGCGTAAACGCACTACCTGGCCGTCCAGCAGGTCGATTGCCGGTAATATGATCATTCAATTGAACTAACAAACTGTCGCAGAATTGCCAATCCGTTCTCCTGACTTTTCTCAGGGTGAAATTGAGTAGCGAGCAAATTATCTGCCATCGCCGCCGCAGCGAACTTGTCTCCGTACTCTGCCGTGGCAGCGATAATGGACCTGTTCTCAGGAACAGGATAGTAGGAATGGACAAAATAAACGTACGGGTTGACCGGTAATCCTGGGAAGCGCTCTTGAGCCCCTTTTGTCCAGGTCAGCCGATTCCAGCCGATCTGAGGCACCTTGAGATTGCCAGTCCTGAATCGCTGCACCCTGCCTTTGAACAACCCGAGACCCTCGACTCCGGGCGATTCCTCGCTCGTTTGGAACAAAAGCTGGTATCCCAGACAAATGCCAAGAAATCTCTTCTGGCTCGTCAGCCATTCTTTGATGGGGCGAAATAGCCCGCGTTCCTGAAGATTAAACACCGAGTCCCCAAATGAACCGACACCGGGGAGAACCAACGCATCCAGGCCATCAGGAAGCGGAGCCGAAGAAACCTGCTCAGGTTCAGCTCCTGCGGCCTGCAAAGCCTTGGCCACACTCCGCAGATTGCCGGAACCGTAATCGATCAATCCGATTCGTGCGCGTGCGCTCACAGCGTCCCTTTTGAACTCGGAATGCCCTCAACCCGACGGTCGATCTGGCAAGACTGATCCAGCGCTTTCGCCAGACCCTTAAAGATCCCTTCCGCCATATGGTGACTGCTCCGGCCACGCAAGATGCCAATGTGTAGATTCAGGTTGGCATTTGCACTGAACGCACGCAGGAACTCTTCGACCAGCTCGAAACTAAACAGCCCAATGGAAGTAGCGTGCTCGGGTGCCTGAAAGTGTAAATAAGATCTGCCGCTAAGATCAATCGCTACCTGGACGAGAGTCTCATCCATGGGCAGGAGGACCCAGCCGTATCTTCTCGTCCCCGCCTTATTACCCAAAGCCTGGGCCAGACATTGACCGAGAACAATCCCGGTGTCTTCGACGCTATGATGATAGTCCACCTCCAAATCTCCGCGCACATCGACCTTGAGATCGAACAAGCTGTGTTTGCTGAGCAAGGTGAGCATATGATCAAAGAAAGGGATGCCTGTCTGGATAGAAGAAGCGCCCGAGCCATCGATCACCAGGCTGACACTGACATAGGTTTCAGCGGTTTCTCGCTGGAGACAGGCGCGCCGGATTTCGGTCATGGAAGCAAAAAGATAGCACAACACGTTGGCGGCGCCAAAACGGGAAAAGAAGTTGAAAAAGTGGAATTTAAAGCTTGCTTCCGTTTGCCAATGCAAGTAAGTACTTGCATACGCAATGTCTCTCCCTTCGCTAGTCCGTAAGCGCTCCCTGGCTTCCTCGGCAGATCTTACCCGGGAACGGCTCCTGGATGCCGCGGCATACACCTTTGCCAGAGACGGTCTGCGCGGCGCCACCACCCGCGAGATAGCTCGCCAGGCAGGTGTGAACGAGGTGACCCTCTTCCGCCATTTCAAGAGCAAGCAGCAGCTTCTGCGCGCCGTCATTCAACGCGGCCTCGAGTCTGAGGCGGCCATCCTTGACCAGCACTCTTCCTGGAAAGAGAACTTGCGGGCGAGCATGGAACAATACGCGCACCATTACTATTCCCACATGGAAAAAAAGAAAGGCATCGCGCGCGCTTTTCTGGCTGAGGGACAAGTATTGCCCAAGTCGATGCAAACCATGATTGCCGACGTGATCCGGCCGGTCCGTGAACGCCTGGTCCTCATTCTTACCGATGCTCAGCACGCGGGTGTTGTGCGCAACGATCTCAACGTGGAGTGCGCCCTCGACGCGTTCAAGAATACTTTGTACGCCGGGATGTTGCGCCAGGGCGCCTATCTTCCGCGGAATTACACTACCGAGATGTACATTTCAACTGTGGTCGACATCTTCGTACGTGGAATCGAAAGGCCCTCCCGTTGAACCTCTCAGCTTCTCTCTGTTTTTATGGCACAGCAAGCTGAGTTAGGCGCAGCCGAAGCGCCTTTGCGAGCGCGTGATGGCAGGGGAACCAGTGGGCAACCCAGAGCAAAAAGCGCTTATTCTGGCAAGCGAGCGGCTTTGACCTTCCTCGTTGCTTCGCTCTATGCGCTCGGAGTAATCCTCGGACTTCGTTATTTTGTCAATTCTGCGGCTTACCAGTCTACGGATGACGCCTTCATTGACGGCGATATTATTCCTGTTTCGGCCCGAGTCGCCGGACGCGTTCAAGCAGTTTACATCGCCGATAACCAGACCGTGAAAAAAGGGGATCTTATTGCTGAACTCGATCCCCGGGATTTTGAGGCCGCAACGCGTCAAAAAGCTGCTGCTTTGCAAAGTTCAAAAGCTCAGGCCGAAGCCGCGCAGGCAGCGCTCAAAGAGGCAATCGCTCATGTGAAGACGGAGCAGGCCACGGTGGAATCGGACCAGGCGACTGCAGCTGCAGACGCCGCGCTAAACGAGAAGGCGCAGAGCGATTTCAAACGTTACCAGGACTTATACCGAACAAAGGTCGTTTCGCCGCAGGACGTTGATCAGTACCGCGCCGCGGCAAAATCTGCCCAGGCCACCTTAGAGGCTGCCAATAAGAAGGTCCTTAGTGATCAGGCCTTGGTTAATGAAGCGCGCGCCCAGGTAGACGCTTACGCAGGGCTGGTCGACAGCGTCAACGCGCAGATCCATGAATCGGACGCCAATCTCGCGACGGCGCAATTGAACCAGTCCTACACCGCCATTCGGGCCCCGGAGTCGGGATGGGTGACTAAAAAGTCGATCGAACCCGGAGAGTACGTCCAGGCCGGCCAAAATTTGCTTGCCCTGGTCCCGAAACAGGTTTGGGTCACGGCAAATTTTAAGGAGGATCAGATTGGGCGGATGCGTCCTGGTCAGAGAGTCGCGATCGAGGTGGATGCGCTTCGTGGGCAAAAGTTTCAGGGGCATATAGATAGCATCCAAGCTGGGAGCGGAGCCCGCTTCAGTCTCTTGCCGCCTGAGAATGCCACCGGCAACTACGTGAAAGTGGTTCAACGTGTTCCGGTCAAGGTCGTTTTCGACGAGCCGATCAATAACCAGGTCGGTTTACCGTTGGGGCCGGGTGAATCAGTCGTTCCGTCAGTCGAAGTCTCGAGCCCGGAGTACTCTCCGGTCGTGGTCGGCATCGCTTTGCTGCTGTTGATTTTCGGGGTCCTTTTCATCCTGCGAGGCGGGTTAAAGCGACGGTCGAAAAGTCAGGATCTTTTGGTTCCCTGATGGGTTTGGTGTGCACGCTATGCCAGCTGCATCGACGTTATCGCCTTCTTTTCCGGAGCAGAAACCGGGCGTCAATCCATGGTTCATCGCCTTCGCGGTGATGCTGGCGACGTTCATGGAGGTTTTGGACACCTCCGTCGCCAACGTGGCTTTGAATCACATCGCCGGGAACCTTTCAGCGAGTACGGATGAGGCAACCTGGATTTTGACAAGTTATCTTGTCTCGAACGCGATTGTGCTGCCGGCGACTGGCTGGCTAGGCCGATTCTTTGGCAGGAA
>JAFAKL010000110.1 GCA_019235445.1 Verrucomicrobiota bacterium
CCGCCGACGACCTCCAGCAGCCAATGAGAAAGTGCCTCTTTGGTCGCCAGCGTACGGATAAGCCCCTGGTCGGTGCAGAAACCAAAAGCGGGCCCAAAGGCGCTCCCGTTTACGACGCACGCATTAGTCTGGTTGCGCCTGATCTGCTCAACGCCTTCTTGCACCACCTCTGCGGGCGTCCCTTCCAACTCAAATTTCCAGCCCACAATGTAGGCCTGGGAAAACCATTCCCGGAGGCGTCGAATCAATTTCGGTTTGGGAACCAGCAGGAGCTCGATCCGTTCCGCGTCGCTCGAGAGCTTGGCGGCAGTCAAAATTTCCCCGGAGACCCTCACCCGGGACACGCCAAAATCTGAGAGCGCGGCGGCGTGCAAGACGGCGTCCACACGGCCGCGTTCTGCCACCTCGCTGAGTAAGCTCTCAAGATCTTCGTTCGTCTGAAAGTAAACGGCCGTTTTCGGCCTCCAGCTCGCGCCACCGCCGAGGAACAGTTCAACGTCGTGGCCGGCAACCGAGAAGCATTGAGCGAGTGTTGTCGCCAATTCACCGGTGGATTGATTGGTGATAAATCGTACCTGATCAATTGGCTCGCTGGCAGGACCGCCGGTAATCACTATCCGCATACCCTCTTTCAGATAGTCCGAAACCATTGCTTTTCTCAAGACGGGCCAAGAATTTTGTTTGCGAATTCCACCATCGAGTTTTTGAATCTCAGGCTCCATCTCGTAGATTGAATTTGTGATTCCGAGAGCAGCATCGCGGGTTTTTGTCGGCAACTACTCCGAGAAAGCGGCCATCGAGGTGGCGGATTCGCTTCGACGCGAAATTGGAACCAACGCTTCCCTGGGTGTGATTTTTCTCACCCAGGAGTGGCGCCTGCATCTTGAAGATACCCTCGAGTTGATCCGGCTCCATGGGCATGTGCCGCAACTTGTCGGGTGCTCCGGATGGGGCGTTATCGGGAGCAGGCGAGAAATCGAGCAAGAACCAGGTTTCAGCCTGATCCTGTTTTCGCTGCCTGCCGATAGTTTTTGCGTTTTGCAAATCAGTGAAGCGCAGATGGAGGAATCTACCGGGGCAGACCATTGGCGTGCAGCGACCGGCCTTTCTGCCGGGGATGTGACCTCCTGGATCGTGCTCGCAAATCCCCACTTCGGCGGGACGGAAGGCTGGCTGGAAGAATGGAACGCCGCCTATCCAAGAATCCCGATCTTGGGCGGCTTGGCGAGTTCTTCCAATTCAGAAATTTTTCTGCTCAAGGATGGAGAGGTAACCACTGCCCCGGTACTGGCGATCGCCTTGAAGCGAGGGCTCCAGGTCCGTTCTTTGGTCAGCCAAGGGTGCCGCCCGATTGGTGACCCTTCACCGATTACCAAGGCTGAACAAAACCTGATCCTGGAAATTGGAAATCTGCCGGCCTATCAAGCGTTAGAAGCAGCTTTTCTGAGCATCCCTGCCGAACAACGCCTTTCGGTTCGGAACAATTTGTTTCTTGGCCTGGCCGTCTCCGAATACATCGAGGACTTCAAGCGAGGCGATTTTCTAATCCGCAACATTCTCGGTGCGGATCCTCAACTGGGCGCGCTTGCCGTAGGCGCTCACCCCAGAGTGGGGCAAACCGTGCAATTCCAATTGCGGGATTCGAAGGCTGCCAGGGAAGACCTCATCATGGCCGCAGAAAGTGTTAAATCAGGCCTTTCAGGGCCGATCGGAATCCTGCTCTTCTCGTGCGCTGGACGCGGGAAAGGTCTTTTCGGCAGGTCCGATCACGATGCAGAAACTCTGGCCAACATCCTGGGAAACATTCCTCTCGCAGGATTCTTCTGTAACGGAGAAATCGGGCCAATCGGCGGCAAGGCGTTCCTCCATGGGTACACCGCTTCGGCGGCGGTCCTGTGCGTTGCGTAATGATTGCCTGTGGAAGACTTGATCCAGTCGAACTACTCCAGCGGTAAGGCGACCGGGCCCCAGGTTTTTCAATTTTCCGATTACGCCGCTGGAGCCGGAGAAAAGCTTCACGTCGGTACATTCGAAGACGCGCTTCGATTGCGGAAAAATCGGCAACGCCCGCACCGGCACGATTTTTACCAGATCTTCTGGCTGAGGCACGAGGCTCCGTCTTTCAACATCGATTTTTACCATTTCCCTATCGAGACCGATGCGCTGGTCTTCGTGCCTCCGGGAGCTGTTCATAATTTTGGAGAATTGAAAGCAGCCGAGGGTTTTATCCTTTCCTTCCAGGAGGACTTCCTCGAGGGCGAAGGACATTCCGTGGATCTTTTCGCGGAGTGCCCGCCTATTGACCCCGCCCAAAGTCGCACTGTCTTGGCCGTTCCTGCATCTTCTGTGAATATAGTTCAGGGCTATTGCAGCCGAATGTTTGAAGAACTCAGGGATAAGCGAGAAGGGTACAGAACGGTCACCGCAGCGCTCTTACGGCTTCTGTTTGTCGAAATTCGCCGTTGTTTGTCTAATCAGCCTGCTCCAAGCTTTTTTCACAAATATTCGTCCCTGACCGCTCGGTTCCTGCGCATGCTCAATGCCCGACCCTACCAGCTGACCACGGCCTCCGAGGTGGCGAAATTTCTAGGCGTATCCCGGAGTTGGCTGAACCAACTGGTGCGCATGGAGACGGGCAAAAACCTGACGGACCATCTGCGAAGCCGCTTAATTCTGGAATCCAAACGCCTTCTGGCGCATTCCGATCTCAACGTTTCCGAGATTGCTTATCAGCTCGGATTTGAAGATCCGTCCTATTTCACTCGTCTTTTCCGGCAGGTGGCAGGGCAAAGCCCGCGGGAATTTCGGGAAGGATATCGATAGCGGATTTGAATCTCCCGGGAGGGGATCTCGGACGGAAGGCACAGGTGGGGGGAAGCCCTCAACTCCGAATCGTCCTCGTCCTCGTCGTCGTTTGCGATTTTTGACCGGCGTCGTTTGTGATTTTGATCGGCGGTATGCAGGGCCTTGTTCCTCGGTCTCGGCGGCATCGCAAAGCAAAACGGAATTCATCCCGAGTGAGCACATCAACCGTCCCTCCGGGACGGGTCCACTTTTCTCTTGTTCCAGGCACTCCGTGCCAGGCTACTTTCGACTGGTCCCTCCGGGACAGCCTACTGTCGTTTGGTCCCTCCGGGACAGCCCTTCTTTCGTTTGGTCCCTCCCGGACAGGCTGCGCGGACAGGCTGAGCAGAATTGTCTTCATCTCACGGGGTCGATGGGATAAGAGCGCCCTCTCCAGGCGACAGGGCGCCCACGCAGCGAGCGGAAAAAGGCAAACCACTGGATCGCCACCAGGGCGCAGATCCCCAAGGGGTGGAGCAGCGCGCTGCCAAATGGCTGCCGAAACCGCCCGACGACGATCAGACGCGGAATAAAAATGGCGGCTGTGCCCAGGAGACAAAACGTCACCGTGATCCGTGAGCCGGGCTTTGGGAGACAAGCTGCCAGGAGCAAAAAAAGCGGCAGAACTTGTCCCCCGACCAGCAGCAGGGTCGCCAGCCAAATCAAACGGGGCGAGGCGAGCGCTTCATGGGCGTTTTTCGCGAGACCGCGCCAGACTTCGCCATTGGTTAAATACATGCGGCATTGGGCTATATCGGTGGCGTCAAAGAGGTCGGTCATGAAACCGGCGGCTCGGAACGCTCGCGGCAGTTTGGGACCGTCATGAAGCGTGGAGCGAATGGAGCTGTGGCCGCCGCAGGCCGCATAAGCGTCCGCTCGAGCGACGAAAAGCTGGCCGCAACCTGCGCCGTAAGCGGCTCTGGAAGAAGCGCGCATCCGGAAGATTGGCAGATAACTCAGCAACACGAAATGAATGAGTGGAATGAGCAGCTTTTCCGAAAAGGTCAACGTTTCCTGGCGGGGCACGCCGCTCGCGAGCGCGGCGCCGCTCTTCTCCATGAATGCCGACATCCGGAGGAGTGCGTCAGGTCTCAGAATAACGTCGGCATCCATGAAAACCAGCAAGGGATTCTTTGCCAGCTGCGCGAGAATGTAGCAGGCGTGCTGTTTACCGCACCAGCCACCGGGCAGAGGCGGAGCAGTGCCAAGGCGAACCCGTTCGTCCTCCTTCGCGATTGCCTCAACAATCTGCGCGGTGCGATCGACTGAGTCGTCGTTGAGCACGATCACTTCGAGGTCGACCTTCTCATTTCGCAGGACCGAGAGCACCGCTCTGGAGATCGTCGCCTCCTCATTGCGCGCCGGGATCAGCACCGAGCAGCGAGGCCGGCTTTGGTGATTCGCGAACGGCGGAGGTGCGTAAAGTGTGAGGTTGCGCAGGAACAATGCCGCTGGGAGAACAGCCAGCAAAGAACTGCCGACAGCGATCCAGGCCATCATCTTGCCTTCTCCCCGTCATCGGCGGTCAAAGCTTCCGGTAGACACATGGCAACAAGCGGTTTCGCGGGGCGGTTGGAGGATCAGTTTTGATCTAAAGCACGATTTCCCGTTCCAGATCTCCCCCCCTCCCTGCGCCATGCGGCCGGCCAGCATCCTGGTCCAACGCGTCAGCGGCAATCCAGCCGGACATGAGAACCATTGGCATTCCAGGACCGGGATGCGCCGCGCCCCCAGCGAGATAGAGGCCGCGGACGTCCGGGCTGCGGTTGCCCGGCTTGAAGGCGCCGAGAAAACGTCCGTGGCTGGCAAGACCGTAAATCGCTCCGTTGAGCACATGGTAGCGGCGATCAATGTCGGCTGGCGTCAGTGCCTGCTCGAAAATGATCCGCGTTTCGATGTCCTCCAACCCGGCCGTTCGTTTCAGTTTTTCCAAAATGGTCCGGCGATATTCTGGCAGCATGCGGGACCAATCCTGGCCCGGCCGCAGGTAAGGCGTGTGAACGAGCACATAGAGGGCCTCGCCACCAGTCGGAGCGACCGCGGGTTCGGTACCCGAAGGCGCGCAGACGTAACATGTCGGATCGGGTGCAGGTTCCCCCTTGGAATAAATCGCGTGAAATTCCTCCTCGGGATCACGCGAGAAAACGAAATTGTGGTGCAATAAATGGTTGTAGCGGTGTTTCAGGCCAAGGTAGAGCACCACGCCTGAACATGCCGGTTCGTAACGCCGCCTCCGTTCGAAGGCTTGCGCCGGCGGACCGCCGATCAGTTCCCGATGCGTACGTACGGAATCAGAATTTGACACTACCGCATCGAACCTGACCATCTCTCCATCCTCGAGCTGCACTCCTTGGACTTCGTCTCGGGAGATGAGGATTCGTTGCAGATGGGAATTGCACCGGAAGGTGACACCCAGAGATTTCGCCAGTTCTACCAGCGCCACCGGCACGGCGCGAGTGCCGCCCATGGGGTACCAGATACCCTCCCCCGTTTGCATATGCCCGATGCTGCAGAGCACGGACGGTGAGGCGTCAGGCGCTGAGCCCACGTATTGCGCGAAATGATCGACCATCTGCGCCACCCGGCGATCGGGGATGTGAGCGCGCACCGTGCCTCCCATACTGCAGCCCGGCCGCATCGCGAGAAGATCGCGAAGGATGTTGGGTTTAAGAGCTGAGCGCCTATCGAACATGTCCTGAAGTCCCCCGACGGGTCGCCAAAAAAAATAGTCGTCGGAGATGCGATGTAATCTTTCCGAGAGCTTCATAAAGCGCCGGAAGCCTTCGGGGGTTTCGCTCCTGTGCGTAAACGCTGCCAGCCTCGAGGCCATCGCGTCAAGATCGGCTACTAAATCGAGCGTCGAGCCGTCCTCAAAAAATGAGCGCCACTGGGGATCGAGACGGACGAGTTCGAGCGCGCCGCCGACTTGGCGTCCGGCCTCAGCAAAGATGCGTTCCAGGACCCTTGGCAAGGTCAAAATCGTCGGACCCATATCGAAGCGGAACCCGTCGCTCTGGATCACGGCGGCCTTGCCGCCGAGCCATTCGCTGCGTTCGAAAACGGTGACTTCATATCCCCGCGCCGCGAGCACGCAGGCCGAGGCGAGGCCGCCCAGACCGCCGCCGATGATGCCTACTTGTTTCATTTGTGTGCTTTCTTGCTTTTAATTTCGTTGATCGCCGCTCCGATCAGATCCCGCAACGCGCCAATTCGCCGCCATCCCTCCCCGTGCGCGGCCAGAATGTAGGAAGAGAAGAGCCACCCGGGGTCGGTAACAAGCTCTTCGAAATGAGGGCGCGATTTGCCCTGACGGATGGCGACGACGTGAGGGAAGGTCATCTCCCGCAAACCTTCGTCGCCGCGCGTAACCCCAAAGCCGCTGGCCTTCGATCCGCCGAACGGCATCCGCGGGTCGGCTGTTGGAACAATAAGATCGTTAATGAGGACAAAGCCGCTCTTGATGCGCGCGGCGAAAGTGCGCGCCCTTGCCACGTCGCGTGAAAAGATTGAAACTCCAAGTGCGAAGTTCGATCTCATGGCGCCGGCGACAGCGGCGGATTCGTCTGAAACCCGCTCAAGCGGCAACGTTGAGAGGCTGGTCTGGCGCAGGCGGGCGCGCAGCTCGTCCGCCTTTGATCCCACAGCGAAGAGCCGGCGGGGTGCGATGCAGGTGTCGCCTCCGTTCCATCGTGTGCCGAAACCAAGCGCACGCACTACGAGGTCCAGATCGGCATCTCCAAAAATCAACACCGCGTCGTCACCCGAGAGTTCCATCACGGCAGGCGTGCTTTGCGACGCGAGTTGGCGCAGCACATCCCGGCCGTTCTCTGAAGAGCCGGTGAAGATGACCTTGTCCACACCTTGAGCAATGGCAGCGCTCACGGACTCGACATTCGCCGGAAGAACGCTCAGCAACCCCTGGCTCAACCCCGCGACCCTGGTGAATTCTGAGAAGGCGGATGCCACGTCCAGCGCCCCCGGGGCCGGTTTGAGCAAAACAGCGTTTCCGGCAATCAGCGCATGCAGGGTCTGCACCGCGGGGAGAAACAAGGGATAGTTCGCCGGCCCGATTACCAGAACCACCCCAAACGGCCGACGCTGCACTTCAAACGTCAGGCCGCGCATCCAGAACGGCCGGCCTTCTTTCCCGCAGTACCGCGGGGCAAGAACTCGCGCCCCACGCCGTTCGAGCCATCGACAGGCATCGGCGAGGGGCAGCACTTCGGAGGCCAGTTTCTCGGCGACCGGGCGCCCTTTGACCCTTGCCGCCGCCGCCGCGAGTTCAGCCGCGTGCGCTGCGATATGATGGCGCAGACGGCGCACGAATCCCAGACGCGCGGGAATCGGCTGGAGCGCCCATTTTGCTTGCGCCTCGCGGGCCTCGGCAACGCTCACGTTCGATGATGCCCACTCCTTGTCGCTGAATGCCTTCATTGTACGGGCTCAAATTTCAACGGAGCAAGCTGCGGCGTCAGGAAAGTGCCGCTTGACTTCGCCAAGCCCAGATCGGCTAAAAGGAGCCGGGTGCTGATCCGAGCCGATTCAAAGATTACCGGTAAGCCGCTGCCCGGATGCGTGCCACCCCCGACGAGATAAACGCCGTCGAGATCTTCGAACCGGTTTTGCGGCCGCAAGTGCAGCATCTGGTCGAGGCTGTGCGTGAGATTGAAGGTAGCACCCTTGTATATTTCATACTGTCGATCCCAGTCCGCCGGCGTGATCACGCGTTCGTAGCGGACGCGCTGCTCGACATCGGTGAATCCCGCCTTGGCGATTTGCTTCAGCATGAGCGCACGAAAGCGGTCGCGCTCCTGTGCCCAATCGACGTTTGGATGCTGATGCGTGACCGGCGCCAGGATGTAGAGCGTACTCATCCCGGGCGGCGCAAGCGTGGGGTCGGTTACACTGGCGTTCTGGACATAGAATGACGGGTCAGCTGAGAGGGTGTGCTGATTTTCGATTTCGTCCAGGTTGCGCGAATAATCCTCCGCGATGTGGATATTGTGATGCGGCAAATCAAACGTCCCTTCGATGCCGAGATACATCATGAAGGTTGAGCAGGAGAATTTCTTCCGCGCGACTTTGCGCTCGGTCCATCGTCGCCGCAAGCGATCGGGCACCAGCCGCGACATAGCGCGTGCAAAATCGGCATTCACCACCAGCGCCTGAGCGCGATGAATTTCGTGCCGCGTTCGCACACCGACAGCGCGTCGGCCCTCAAATAAAATTTCTTCCACCGGCTGATCGAGGCAGATTTCCACCCCAAGCCGTTCTGCCACTTTTGCCATCGCCGCTGTTACCGTGGCGCAGCCGCCAATGGGGTGAAACACGCCGTATTCGTATTCCAGGAACGAGAGGATTGAGAACAGACTTGGGCAGCGGAATGGCGACATGCCGAGATATTTCGATTGAAAGGAGAAAGCGAGACGGATGCGGGGATCGCGGAAAAAACGCGAGAGATAGGTATCCAGCGATTGATGCGGGCGCAGCATCGGGACCATTTTCAGCAGCCGGGTCTTGAGCAAGTCCTGCCATCCCAGAAACGGGTGCTCGAGGCACGGCATCATGCGCTTGAGCTTTACGCGGTTTTCTTCCAAAAACCTGCGGAAGCCCGGCCTGTCTTCCGGGGCGATGGCGCCAATCTGCTCCTCCATCTGGACGAGGTCGGAGGTGGCGTTCAACTCGCTCCCGGCCCCGAAGATGATGCGGTACTGTGGGTTCAGCCGGACGAGCTTTACCTCTTCGCGCAGGTTTGTGCCGGCTGCGGCGAAGATTTCGTCGAGCACACGTGGATAGAGGAAAAACGTCGGGCCGAGATCAAACTTGAAGCTGTCGGTTTGGATGGCCGACGTTCTCCCCCCGACGATCGGCATGCGCTCGAGGAGTTTGACTCTTACACCGGCACTGGCGAGCAGGATGGCTGAAGCAAGCCCACCGGGGCCTGCGCCGATAACGATAACGGAAGAGTTCATAACAAAGGGCTGTCTGGATGCAGCTTCTTTCTGACTCTTTGTCGATTCTGTCAAGTATTTGTCTAATTTTATTGGGAACTTCTCTTGCCATACGTCTATTTTTCGTTCATGTTTCCTGGAATGACCTATCCGATCCAAGTGGTCGTCCGGGAAACCGGCTTGAGCGCACACGTTCTGCGCGTCTGGGAAAAGCGTTACCGCGCAGTCGTTCCGCAGCGGACGGCCACCAGGCGCCGCGCTTACAGTGAAGCGGATGTACACCGGCTCAAGTTGCTGCGTCAGGCAACGATGCTCGGGCACCCGATCGGCAGTGTCGCGCAGCTTTCCGATGAGACCTTGGACACCCTAGTGAAAACGGCTGCCAATCGGGCCGCCGCTCCTCCGGCGGACTCTCAGCCGATGAATGAGCCCTTGCCGGACTCGCCGATTGTCCTGGCCTGCATGGAGGCGGTGAAGGCGTTCGACGCAGATGCGCTAAATAGACTGCTGGAGCGCGCGACGGTCCAGTTGGGACACACCGGCTTGCTCCACCAGGTAATCGCCCCGCTGAGCCAGCGCCTGGGCGACCTTTGGATGGTGGGCAGCGTGAGGATGTCGCATGAACATTTCGCCACAGCGTTGATCCGCGGTTTTCTCCTGAACCCCGGCCGCCAGTACGCGGGCACGAGTTCGACTTGGACCCTGGTTGCCGCTACCCCGCAGGGGCAACTGCACGAACTCGGCGCGGTGATGACTGCGGCGCTTGCGGCGGAGCAGGGTTGGCGCGCCGTTTACCTGGGTCCCAGCCTGCCCGCGGCAGAAATCGCTGGGGTGGCCTCCCAAAATGAGGCCCAGGTGGTGGCGCTCAGTCTTATTTACCCGGATGCAGATCCGAACGTCGAGCGCGAGTTGCATGATCTCCGGCGATTTCTGCCGAATAAAACGATTCTCATCGGCGGCCGCGCGGCCGAGCGTTACCGGAGCTCCATCGAGGCGATCGGTGCCCTGCTGGTCAAAGACCTCAACCATTTTCAGCTTGAACTCGCGAACGTTCGCGCGAATCAGACACGCAAGTTTTGAGGATGCCAGCGCTCCTTCGCGCTCAGATTAGTTTCGACAAATAATAGACATGAAATGGAATCTTGCTTGACAGCCTTTACGGAGCGTGGAATACAGAGACATAAAGTAGACACAGCTGGTGATCTGATTCAGGATCGCCCCAACTGTTTACTAAGGATAAATAAAATGAATACTGAACTAAGCACAGGAAATCTGAAGCATCTTTCCGATGTTTCACTCATTGCGGGCCTTCTCTCTATCGTGGCTTCCATCGCCACCTGGATCTCGCGTAAAGATGACGATCGCGCTCACGCAGAACGATTCGGCATTTTCATCGGCCTATGGGTTCCCAGCTTCCTTATTCTCTCCAACCGGCTCTCCCGGCTGGCTGAGGAACAGGGACCTGGCAAAAACCAGGCCGACTGACACTGCCAGTGTCTGAACCCGACCTCGATCATTTAACCCTACTCCTTATCAAAATCATGATCCGAACCGTTCGCAGCGTCGCTGCCGCCCTCACCCTGAGTGCACCGGTGCTCTATGCCGCCATGTATCCGGTGATAGGCGGGCAAGAAATGTACCCGACCAAGAATATCATCCAGAACGCAGCAAAGTCGTCAGACCACACCACCCTGGTTGCGGCTGTCAAAGCTGCCGGCCTGGTTGATATATTGGAAGGTAAGGGTCCGTTTACCGTGTTTGCTCCTACGAATGAAGCCTTCGAAAAACTTCCACCTGGAACCGTCGAAACGCTTCTGAAACCGGAAAACAAGGATAAACTCACCAAAATCCTCACCTATCACGTCGTCGCGGGTAAGATCACCGCTCCGATGTTGGCTGATGAAATTAAGCAAGGTGGCGGCAAAGCCTCATTAAAGACAGTCTCCGGCGAGAACTTGACCGCGATGATGAAGGGCAAAATGATCGTCCTGAAAGATGCCGAGGGGAATACCTCCAAGGTGACCATTGCGGACGTGAATCAATCCAACGGTGTCATCCACGTTATTGATTCCGTTTTGCTCCCTTGACCACCATGGTTGGTGATTCCCGGCGCGATTAAATCTGCGCTGGTGTTTAGGTAAAAGCCAGCGACCAATGCTGCTCGTCCGCCATCGCAACTTTTCTATCCAGAAATGGAGACAGAACGGGTAGTGAGGCGGACGATGCCAATGTCTGGCACCCTCGGAGAGCAAGTATTTCAGGTTCCAGATCGTGCAATCGCCGGGGAGCCAATCCAATGCGAAAGAAATGCCAACAGAAGTGGCGTCTGCCACAACCGTCAGCTGGCGGGATGATTATTTGAAAATTTCAATCATCGTCCCAGCTTTCAACGAAGAAAAGCTCATTGAGCGTTCGTTGCAGAGCATTCGAACTGCGGCAACCTCCTTTTCCAAGGCGGGATGGCAACATGAGATCGTCGTCTGCGACAATAACTCCTCTGATCGAACCGGTGAACTCGCCAGAGCGCAAGGCGCCCGCGTCGTTTTTGAACCCACAAACCAGATCTCCCGGGCGCGGAACGCAGGAGCCGCGGCAGCTAACGGGCAGTGGTTGATTTTTGTGGACGCTGATTCTTTTCCAAGCGCCGAACTGTTCGCAGAAATGGCGGCGCACATTCAAAGCGGCCGCTGTATTGGTGGTGGCGCGACCGTAACACTGGATGAATCTGTTCGCTGGGCAATCGGGTTTATTTGGGTTTGGAATCGTGTTAGCAGATGGCAGCACTGGATGGCGGGTTCGTTCGTTTTTTGTCAAGCACGGGCGTTCCGGGAATTGAATGGATTCAGCCAGGAACTGTTTGTCGCGGAGGAAATTGACTTCAGCAAAAGATTGAAAGAGCTGGCCAGATCGCGCGGGGAGCAGGTCATCATTCTGCATCGTCATCCGATTGAGACCTCGGCGCGAAAAGTTCACCTTTACTCATGGAATGAGCACATGCTTTTCCTGCTTAGAAGCTTTTGCGGCCTGGGGAAAACCTTCAAAGATCCAAAAGCCTGCGCCCCCTGGTACGACGGCAGGCGCTAATAAGGGGGGTTGGTCTTCGTCTCCCCCCTCGCCCTCGTCTTAGTGTACCGTGTATTCCTCGTTTCGGGCCGTGAACCGAGTCAATCGACCTCGTTCCATACGGATGCACCCCGATTAGGATCCCAGAGTTGAGTTCCCCAGGAGTGATTTCCGTCACCTGAAACGAATTCCGGCCTTCTGGACTTCCTGGTAGGGCAAAAGCCAGACCAGCGACTCATCATGCAGATCGACGACGTCAATCCGGTTTCCGAAGGGATCACGAAAAACACAGCGAAATCCGGGGATGAGTTCCAATCCGTATTTTCCGGTCACTTTGTCCCGCACCTCGGCCAACTGATCTTCGTCGCGAACCATTAATCCGAAGTGACGTTTATCCGGAGGTGACAGTTGTTCTACTTCAAACATGGAGAGGAATTGGTGCTCTCCAATTTTGAAGAATGCGTCGCCCTCACCCCCGCTGAGCAACTCGAGGTTGAAAACGTCTTGGTAGAATGCTTTAGCTTTTTCGATGTCATTGACCTGAATAGCAACATGATTCACTCCATAGACGTGTACGCTCATAGAATTAGTATCCTAGTATAGGGATCCGTCCTCTGCATCGATTTAGACCGTTATGCGCAATGTAACGAGAATTTTGTTCTCGTTGTGCGGTTCGTGCCGCCTGCGGCGGGATATCAAGGGCGAAGCCCTTGGCTAGTTAGCACTCTCTCTCGGCTTGGCTCAGGGTCGAGAAAAAGATCAGATCGTTCGGCCGGACTCAAAAGCCGGCAAGACCCAACGCAAAGACGACCATGGCCGCCACCAGGCAGTAATAACCAAAAAACTTCCAGCGTCCCGCCTCTAACCAGCGTGACAGTAGCCTGAGTCCAAGCCAGCCGGCCACAAAACTGCACACCATCCCGAACAACCCGGGCCACGCGAGATGTAGCCATTGCGAAGGGTGATTTGTCTCGGAGTGCGCCTTGAACAGCCGCCACAACTCTCGGGCGATAACCGGCGGCGTTAAAACGACAGCCAGGGCGAAACTGAATTCCTCCATACGGCGCTGTCCGACTCCCAACAGCAGACCGGTCGAGATTGTCGCACCCGACCGGGAGAATCCTCGGAACGGCAAACAGAGCCCCTGAACGGCCCCGATCGAACACGCCTGTCTCGGTTCAACGTCTGCGCCGCGCCTGTTGCGTTCTTGTCGAATCCCGGAATAGATGATCAACAACCCCACGGCGAAAAGCGCCCCGCCGATGAGCGGGAGCTGGGAAAAGAGAGCCTCAACCTCTGCCTTTGGGCCGCCTTGCAAAAAAACTTTCTCGATTAACAATTGCAGCGTCAATCCGACGATGGCCGTAATGATCGTGGCAATCACCACATTCATGGCCACCCTTCGAAATAAAGCAACACTGGAGAAATAGTGCTCTCGCCAGGCATTCCAAAAATAGACGATGACGGCAAACATCGTTCCGGTGTGAAGCATCACTAACACGAAAGTCATTTCGGGACTGGACGGGTCCAAACCCATCAGCTTCTCAGCAATAATCACGTGGGCCGAGCTTGAAACCGGAAGAAGCTCTGCCGCACCCTGTACCAGTCCGAGAAGAATGATTTGAAGAAAATTCACGTTCCTCCGAATTCCCTCAGACTGTTAAAATCACGACTGCACGTGACCGCTCCAAAGCGCCCTCGGATGTTTTCGAGGTGAAAACTCTGCAATATTCAACTTCTGGAATCGTTCTCCTCATAACCGGCGTAGCTTTAGGTAGGCTGCCCGAAAACGCAAGTAGAACGCTTATAGTGCGTAACATCACAACCCAAAGCGCTTCTGATCGATCAGCCACAAAAATTTTTGGAAATGGCGCAGGATCGATTCATTAACCAGCAAGCCAGTGCGTTCGACAATGTGGCCGCTTCTAGCTCCAATATGATTATGAATGGTAAATTATGGAATCAGATGCTCTAGAATCCAACGGCGGTGAAGACCCTGACCCGGTCGATCCGTGGATTCGTGCTCAGCTCTCGACGGAGCAAATAAGTTGGCTGAAGTGGCAAGGGGGCGCCATTGACCAAGCCGATCTGCTCAAAAACGCTTTAGCCGAGTGGGTTGTTCGACATCCGGAGGACTGGTTCCGAGGTACCCACCTTAACGATGCCATCCGACTGGCATTGACCGAATTTATTAATCGACACAAGGACGAATTCCTGATCCCCGAGTGAGAAACGGGTCGGCGTTCGGAGCAAACGGGTCGGCACGACACGGTCCTTGGCAGAATGTAGGACGCCATCCTCGCGGAGCCGATACGAAATCGTAAGTCGCGCGAGGAGAACTTTTTTGAGAATGCCCAAAAAGTTAGAACTTACCGGCTTTCGCTTAGCCCCCGGGCAATGTTTTGTTCGGCGCTTTCAGCGTCATTTGCGCCGCCACGCCGACCCGTTCCTCCTACGCGCCCTCTTTCCGCAGAGGCTCCGTCTCGAAGGCGAGTTGGCCCTTCTTCAGATCCACCGTTATCCGGCTGTTTTCCGCAATGGTACCGGCCAGGATTTTCCGGGATAACGCGGTCTCCAGGTGCCGCTGGAGAAACCGCTTCAGCGGCCGTGCACCATAGACGGGATCATAACCTTCGCGGGCAATGTACTCCTTCGCCGCTTCTGTCAGTTCCAGTTCGAGGTGCCGCTCGCTGAGCCGGACCCGCAGCAGTCTGAGCTGCAGTTCGATGATGCGCTTCAACTCAGACAAGGTAAGCGGCTTAAAGAGGACGATTTCATCGACTCGATTCAGGAATTCCGGCCGGAAAAGGGCCCGCAGTTCAGCCATTACTCTGTTGCGCACCGCCTCGGCGATCTCCCCTTTTTCGCTTGCATTTTCGATCAGCAGCGGGCTGCCGATGTTCGAGGTCATGATAATGATGGTGTTCTTGAAATCGACCGTACGACCTTGACTATCCGTCAGCCGGCCATCGTCGAGGATCTGCAAAAGGACGTTGAAGATGTCGTTGTGCGCCTTTTCTATTTCGTCAAAGAGCACGACACAGTACGGCTTGCGGCGAACGGATTCAGTGAGTTGACCTCCTTCCTCGTAGCCAACGTACCCTGGCGGCGCCCCGATCAGCCGTGCTACGGCATGCTTCTCCATATATTCGCTCATATCGATGCGAATCATGTTTTCCTCGCTATCGAACAAGCTTTCTGCCAGCGCCCTGGCCAGTTCGGTCTTACCGACCCCGGTAGGCCCTAGGAAAATGAAAGAGCCAATGGGACGTTTAGGATCTTTCAGACCGGATCGGGCACGGATAACGGCGTCGGCCACAGCTTGGACGGCCTCATCCTGTCCAATCACCCGCTGATGAAGAATCTCGTCCAGCCGAAGCAATTTCTCCTTTTCCCCTTCCAG
>JAFAKL010000409.1 GCA_019235445.1 Verrucomicrobiota bacterium
AACGGGCACATTCACCAGGTCATGCAAAAGGTGGAAGGTAACATCACTTTCCACACTGCCAGGGGCACAGCGTTTCCGTTACCCACGCCAGGTTCAGCGCCCAAGCCGCTTCCAGTGGTCGTTGACGCCGCGCAGCTGAAAAAGATGCTCGGATTGACCAGTGTGAACTATACCGAGACGAACCATTCTCTGGCCGTGATAGATTCTACGCTCGCGTAACCGGAAACTTTCCATGATTCCCTGGGATAAGTTACACGGGGCCATGACCCATTTCCCGATCGCACTGTTGTCGTTTTCTACGGCATGCGATTTCGTCTCTGTCACCTTGAACAAGTTATCCATCGCTCGTGACTTGCGGATAGTAAGCTTCTACGGTCTGACCTTCGCCGCCCTGGCATCTTTGGGCGCTGTTATCTCGGGGATCGCCCTCACCAAGGGCGACTTGTGGGGGCGCGGCAATTTTGCCTGGCATCACCGATTCGTCTGGCCGGCTTTCGCTCTTCTGGTGGCTTTGGCCGTGTGGAGGCTTGTCGCCAGAGAGGCGATGTCGCGGACTGGATTATGGGTGTACCTGATCCTGATGCTGTTAGCTTCCGGGTTGGTTGCTGCGGCAGGGTATTTCGGAGGAGAATTACTTCTGAGCGGCGGGGGTGTTCCATGAGGAGGATCCCGCTGGAAATCAAGGGCGTCCTGGCAGGCGCCACCACGTCGATATTGATCCTGGTTGCGACATTTGCAGCGAGCGGAACTTATCGGAGCCACGTCGCTCAGGAGACAGAAACTGGAAGGACGCCGCTGACTGCTGAAAACCTGGCGGCCAAAGGACGAGGGCTCTTTTTTCAAAGCTGTGCGCACTGCCATGGGCAGGACGCGGATGGGGGCGAGGACGCCCCCAGTCTTTTAAAGCTCCAGATTAGTGGCGCTCATATGGCACTCCTGATCCAAAGCGGGATTAAGGACGAGATGCCCTCCTTTGGCAAAAAATACGATGCGCAGGATACCGCCGCCCTAATCGCTTACTTGAAAACGTTGCATTAGGTTCCTTGAACTCAAACGCGGGCCTGGTGATTAAGGAACGCAGACGAGAACGACGACGATGATAAAAAGAGCTCCCGGTATTTTTTTTGACCGGCGAATTCTGTGTAATCTGCGGTCTTAACGAGTTCCAACCGAGACCTCTTTCCTGTCCTGATCTTGAGTCACGTTCTGAATCGGAGCGATTTCTTCGGTTTCATCAATTCTGGCATAATCCACCGTCCAATCGCCTTCTGCATTCTGATCATAGATCTCGACGAAACGCCGATTCCACTGAATCTGGTCGTAATTATAGTCCCCGAAGCTTTGCACAGGCGCTACGATGACTGTGTCGACGCCGACGATAGATGCGACGATGCGGATATCGTGCTGCCGGAAATCTTCCGCAGTCAGCCCGAAGAGCGGACTAGTTTCATCGATTGGGTGCCGCACCGTTAAGACGGCCGGAAACGCAACCAAACGATCAAATTCCAAATGGAGGGAACGGAAGCGCCGCACCTCGTCGCCTTCTGCCGTGACGATGTTCCGCAGGGTGATCATCCGGAACTCCGGCTCGACCATGGCCTGGTGCCGCAGGTTGGCCAGGCGAATCATCAGATTGGGTACTCCATCAAATGGTGCAATGACTGCGACTTTGCTGAAATGTATGCGAGCGGTGGGTCGAGAAAAGCGGACAAAGATCAGGCCGGTGATCACCGCGAGCCCGAACATTCCCACCATGATCTCGACCATGGCAATCAAGTGGCCATACAAATTTACCGGGTACATGTGGCCGTAGCCAACGGTCGCCAGCGTTTCCACGCTAAAGAAAAAAGCATCAGAAAACGAGCCGGGCGCCATCTCGGCGATATCGTTCGACCCGAGCATGAACAGTCCGGCAAAGAAAAAGTTGATGAGCAGATAGATGCCAAAGATGAGACCCGCGAACCGAGGCCAACTCAGCGTCAGAATCAGATGGTAGGTATCGCGCAAGTCGAATTTTTTGGCATTGAGTTTAACAAATTCGAAATTCCCTGATCGAACTCGAATGGTGGTTTGCTTTTTCCTCATAAGTGTTTGGACCATGGAATCATCGCGCAGGCACCACTTTCAGCAAGATGCCCAACCTTGACTCCAGCATGTTCTACTCTGTCTTCCAGCGCGCATCCGGCTTTTCACCTGAGGTGTTCCTCTCGGACCTCGCTCAGCGCGTAGCGTTGGCCAAGGGCCTGAAGGGTTGGGATCAGCACCGGTAAGTCCATTGGCACGTCCCCGCCGTACTTGCTCAACACCGATGCGAACTCCGGCGACGTGAAGTCGGTGTTATAGCGCACGTAAGTAAAGCGCCGCGAGTTTCCATTCCCATAGTTTTGTGGCGCGATGAGCTCGCCTACCTCAGTATCGATTACCGGTCCGTGCAAGCAGCGGCCCATGATTCGACAGAGGAAGTCCTGTTGCTGCGTGGACCCCTCAATCAAGGCCGTGATCGTCTTGGACACCACCGCCGGCAGGGCCAGCTCCCAGAAGTTGTTCATATTGGCGTAGCGCACCCGTGTCTGCCCGGTGCCGGCGGACAGCACGTAAAGGCGGTCCTCTCCGCTTGGCCAGCGGATATTGAAGCAAGGCTCTGTCACCATCAGGGCGGCGATCAAGGCCGGGTTGTTGTAGGGTGTCACCCCCCCGTCGACAAACTGAAAAGTGCTGTCGCCCGTCCGAATACGTTCCGGGGCAAAGAAGGTTGGAGCGGCGGTGCTTGCCCGGACGATTCGCCAAAGCGCCAAGTCCAAATTGCAATCGGAACGTTCGCGTGCGTTGTATTTCAAAGCGGGATGGCTGCACAGCGGCCACGCCGAACCGGTGGAAGCATTTCGCAACACCACCAGAAAAACGGTTCGCAGCATTGCGCTGCCCAAGGTGGCTTCACGAAGTCCTTGTGGGCCTTCTTCCACGAAAAATTCTCGGAGCGAACTGGACAAGGTCTCGGCGGCATAGCGATTGCGCAACCATTGAAGTGGGTTGCGGTAGGGGCGAAACACCCTCCCAGCCATCTCTTCGTACAAGGTCTTGATCTTTGCGATCGACAATCCCCAGGCCAGGAATGCGCCGAGGATGGCTCCGGTGCTGGTTCCGGCGATCAGGTCAAAATGATCCGCCAGCACCGCGTCCTCGCGGCCCAAACGCCGACGCACCAACGCTTCCACCCGTTCAAGTACTTCGAGGGTAAAAAAGGCACGCAGTCCGCCGCCATCGAGCGAGAGGATACGTCTGGTTTCGCTTTGGTCGACTTCCTGCATTTTTGCTCCGGATCAGAGTAGGGGTAGCATTCAGAGTAGAAAATGTGCCATTTTGCCAGAATATCATGGGAAAATTTCAGATACACCATGCAAGCGGTGGCGTTCGCCGTTCACCGTTCGGCGGGCGCAGGTGCATCGCGCTGTTTATTGAGCCGATTGCGCACGGCTTCTTCGTTAGGTT
>JAFAKL010000470.1 GCA_019235445.1 Verrucomicrobiota bacterium
CCTTGAGCTAATTATTCGAGGGTCCTGCGGAGCGGCCGAAAAAAGTTCATCTGCTCGATCTACCGAGCCAAAGGCGCGAAAAAGGGCAGGGCGGCAGAATACGGTTGCAGAGGAAAAACCCGTCTCTCAACCTTAAGAGTACGTCCCCATTCTATGAGCTACGAAAACTCAGACGATCATCATAACATCGCGCAAGAGAAAGGAATACTGCAATGAGCCGCCAGCCGCATCGACCCAAACGCCACCAGAAATCTGGGGAAGCACCCCCAGAGGGAAACACCGAGCCAGTGCTCACCGGGGGACCACAATTCAATGAGACTCCCGCCACCCCAGACCCGACTAAATTCAAGGTCAAACACGGATCAGACAAACAGGCTTACACCATCCTTGACAGCCAAAGAGGGCGCTTGGAACCCCGTCCGTTCCCTGTCGTGGAGGGGGTTGCTGAGCCGGTCGTGACGCTGGAGAAGGCACTGGGAGAGCAGGGAAACAGTATCGTCAAAGCCATCCAGAAGGCTAAGCAACTGGTCTTTCACTCGGTCGGCGACACCGGCAACACCCGGGGACCATATGATCAGGTCGCGGTGGCTGACAAAATGGTTTCGGACTACGACGATCCAGACCCGAAATCGGTTCCATCGTTTTTTTATCATCTCGGTGACGTAGTCTACAGTTTCGGCGAAGAGCAGTATTACTACGATCAATTCTACGATCCCTATCGCGAATACCCTGCTCCCATCTTCGCTATCCCGGGGAACCACGACGGCATGGTTTCGCCCCTCACCTCAACCCCGAGCCTGCAGGCGTTCCTGGCCAACTTCTGTACCGCCGGGGAACCTCCACATCGCACTCCCGAGGCCGGAGGGCTGGTGCGCACCGCACAAATCCAGCCCGGGGTGTATTTCACGCTCGAGGCGCCGTTTGTACGTATGATCGGACTTTACAGCAATTGCCTCGAGGATCCCGGCGTCATTTCCACTCAAGGCAACCAATTTCCTTACCTTGGACAGACGCAGATTGACTTTTTAAAAGCTGCGCTGAATCGCGTCAAGAGCGACCGGTTCCCCGGAGCGGTCATTGTCGCCGTCCACCATCCGCCCTATGTCGCCCAAATCAAGACTAATGGCGACGCGGAGAGCGTCGGCAGGCACGGCGGTAGTCCCCTGATGTTGGCAGACATCGACTCGGCTTGCAAAGAGACGGGGGTTTGGCCGCATGCCGTGCTGTCGGGTCATGCCCACAACTACCAGCGTTTTACGCGTCGTAAGAACGGACGCGAGACTCCATTCCTTGTTGCAGGTAATGGAGGCCACGCCGTGGCGAAACTCACGCACAAAGGCACCCCAACGCTTCGGGTCCCTGTCGTGCAGCAGGCGCTCTCCGACGGTTCGGATGAGATAACGTTTGAAAGCTATGATGACTTGGATTTCGGCTATCTCCGAATCGTGGTGAACAGCGAGCAGTTGCGCATCGAATACCATCCTGCTTCTGACGGCGGGGATGCAAAGACGCCCGACGACTTCGTCACAGTAGAACTCGCCACCCACAAGCTGGTTCACTTTGTCGCGAACTGATGCGAGTGTCATAGTGTCCTGTCCCCTAAATCCCTTGGGTTTCGTTGCGTTCAAAATGGGCCGCACAAACAGGCGCCTGGTACCCCATAGCTCGCATTGGAGGGCTGCTCGAACTCTTGCAGGCGCGGGTGTTCTGATCGGCACGGCCGGTGCCGCAGCGGCTCAATCACTTCCGGTCGACTGGAGTCGAGAGGGAGAGATCGTGGCACGGACTTCGATTGCGATCAGTGCCGCCCTCCTGATCTTTTTGTTCCAATGGGAATCTTTCCTCTGGCCGTTGATTGCCACGCGGTCTGAAAATTTGAAAGTGATCCAGGTCGCGCTGGCCGGATTCCAAGAACGGTATGTAACCCTCTGGAACGAACTGTTTGCCGCGGCTATTGTCGCCGCCTTGATCCCGCTGATCATTCTTTTGCCGTTGCAGCGGTTCTACGTCCAGGGTGTTACGGCTGCCGCGACGAAAGATTGACCGAACTCATAACCTGCACCCCTGACTACGATGAGACCCGTTATTTTTGATACCGATATCGGCACCGACGTGGACGATATCCTTGCTCTTGTTCTTCTCGCCAGGGCACCTGAGCTCAAACTGCTCGGTGTCACCACCGTCTATGGAGACGCGGCGTTTCGAGCACGAATTGCCAAGGTCACCACGCACATGCTGGGCCGGGAAGACATCGCCATCGTTCCAGGAGAGCAGCACCCCCTGAGCGGGCGCCAGATTCATTGGGCCGGACACGAAGGCGAAGGCATCCCACAGCTCGATTCGTTCGAGGTCAAAACCGAGCAGACCGCCCCCAGATATATCGGCGAAATCGCCGAAGCACTGGATCGTGAACTCGAAGTGATTGCGACCGGTCCGCTAACGAATATCGCCACCGCGATTACTGCGGCGCCCTCGTCGTGCGCCAGGATCAAGCATCTTTATATTATGGGAGGCGCGTTCTGGATGAATCGAGCTGAGCACAACATGAAGTGCGATGCCGACGCTGCCCGGGTAGTGTTCAGCAGCGGGATTCCCATGACGGTTATCAGCCTCGATCTCACGCTCAGAGTCTTTCTGGGCAAAAAGGAGCTACCCCGGATCGCGGCGCTGCCGAACGGACTTGGGCCGTTGCTGGAGAACCAATTGATTCGCTGGTGGCAATATCAGCATGTCGAAGGGAGCTGTCCGCATGATCCTCTGGCAGCGCTTGCGATGGTGCGGCCGGAATTGTTCCGGTTCGAGAACTACGATATTCGGGTGCACGACGAAGCGAGTGCTCCGGGGTTCACCTCGGCGCTAAATCGAGAGAGCGGAAAGGTCCGCGTCGGTGTCGACGTGTTCGCGCGCACGGCAGAACAGGAGATCCTGCAGAGAATCCTAGGGAAACCAAGTGCAGGTGTTTAGCGCCACGATTTGTCGGCCTCACTCATCAGTACGCTGGCACTTCTTGCAGGCAAAGCGTCCCCGCTTTGCGCCTTTTCGGAGGTAGGGGCGAGACGCCTTACTTACCACTGCGCTGCACTTCTTGTCTTCGAGCAGCGCAAGACACGTACAACCAAGTTAAACGCCGAACGTTGAACGCCGCACTCCGGATAAATAAATTTGTTCTTCACTATGCGATGGGCTTCGGCGTTAATAAGCCAGCGCCGGAACTCATGGAGCGTCTCCCGACCGAGCAAATATCTCAGCGCCGAATGAAACCGATCGTTCAAATCTCACTCGATCTTGTGGACTTGACGGAGGCACTGGCCACGGCCCGGCTCGCCTTACTCGCCGGCGTCGATTGGTTGGAAGCGGGAACACCTCTCATCATCGCTGAAGGGATGCATGGGGTTCACGCGTTGCGACGGGAATTTCCGACGGTCCCGATTGTGGCGGATCTCAAGACCATGGACGGCGGTTGGCTCGAAGCAGAGATGATGGCCAAAGCGGGTGCCACTCACGTCGTCGTTATGGAACGGGCGCACCCGGAAACGATCAAGATGGTGGTGCGAGCCGGCCGCGATTTCGACCTTCAGGTGATGGGCGATAATCTGGCCGCACCCGATCTCGTGGCCTCCGCCAAACGCCTTGAAGATTTCGGCTGCGATTATATCATCCATCATATCGGTTATGACCAACGACGCGGCATCGTCGCGTCCGGTGGTAAATGCCCGAGCCCACTGGATCAGTTAAGAGAAATTGTGCAGGCGGTTCGCATACCGGTACAAGCAGTCGGCGGACTCTCGGTCGAGCAAGCGATCCGCACCCCGGAATACGGTGCACCGCTCGTCGTGTTAGGCGCGCCGCTCACCATCGACGCGAACTCCTTCAAGACCGTTGGCGGCGACTTGGAGAGCAAGTTACGATTTGTCTGTCAAGAGATCCATGGCTACGGCGATATCCCGGTCGGCCCGACAGCAACCCGTTCAATGATTTGAACCGCAAAATGAATCCATGGCCGATCCTAATTTCAGATTCTGGCAACACTCATGAGTAATTGGATGCCTGCGGTTGTTAACTTTGCGCCGGAACCTAATAGCGTGGAAATTCGCGAGATCCCGGTTCCCGAGATCGGCGATCAGGACGTTTTGTTAGCTGTTCAAGCGGTCGGTGTATGTGGCAGCGATATTCACCAGGCTCACGGCCGGCATAGCTGGAAAGTGAATTATCCAGTCGTGCTAGGCCACGAGTTCGGCGGCGTAATCGCTCAAGCGGGTAAGAACGTGCGCGCATTCCGCGAAGGTGATCGAGTTGTCAGCGAGACCGCCGCGGTGATCGACCTTAATTCGCCTTTTGTTCGTCGTGGTCTGTACAACCTCGATCCCAACCGGCTCGGATTTGGGGCCGGAGTGAACGGCGCGATGACTTTGTACGCAAAAGTGCCCGAACGGATTCTGCACCACATTCCCGCCAGGTTGCCCTTTGAGGTCGCGGCCCTGACCGAGCCGTGCTGTGTTGCTTTCAACGCGACGTGTGGCAATGCTCGCATCCTCCCCGGAGACGCCGTCGCGGTCATTGGCCCCGGGCCGATCGGCCTGCTTTGCGCCTCGATGGCCAAGCTCGCCGGTGCGGGTGAGCTGGTGGTCATCGGCACTGCCGCGGATAGGCGTCGATTGCAGGTCGCCGGCCAACTCGGCGCCTCTGCCACCCTTGGGGCCAATGGCGAAGACGTCGTCGCCTGGACCCGATCCCTTCGCGACGGGTACGGTTTTGATGTGGTGATCGACGCCGCTGGTGTTTCCTCCACACTGAAGCTCGCGCTCGACATTGTCCGACCCGCCGGACAGATCAGCAAAGTCGGTTGGGGACCGCAACCGCTCCATTTTTCGCTCGATCCGTTAGTTCAGAAAGCAGTCACCTTGCAGGGCAGTTTTTCCCATAATTGGCCTATCTGGGAACGCGTCATTCATTTGCTTTCCTCGGGCCGATTAGATATCGGTCCGGTGCTGAACCGCGTTTCGCCTTTGGCGGAGTGGCACGACGCGTTTGAAGCCATGCATTCCGGCGAAATCGTGAAAGCGGTTTTACTCCCAGCTTCCTGACTTATGAAAGTTGGTGTCTTCACTGTCATTCTGCAATCCATGCCGTTCGAGCAAACGCTCGATTACCTGGCTGGGCTGGGCGTTCAAACCGTTGAGATCGGCACCGGCGCCTATACCGGCACCGCGCACTGCAATCCGGAGCCCTTACTGGCGAACGATCGCGAGGCCAAAGAGTTCCTGAACGCAGTCACTTCACGCGGCTTGGAAATTTCCTGTCTTTCTGTCCATGGCAACCCGGTCCATCCAAATCGAAAAATCGCCGGTGAACATCGGGACGCGTTCGCACGGTGCCTGCGCCTCGCCGGTCAGCTAGGGGTAGAGGTGGTCACAACCTTCAGCGGTTGCCCGGGCGGCGCGCCGGGCGATCAGCAGCCGAACTGGGTTACCTGCCCGTGGCCGCCGGACTTCCTCGAGATTCTCAACTACCAATGGAACCAGGTAATCATTCCTTACTGGCGTGAAACCACGGAGTTAGCTCGCCGGAACGGGGTGACGAAAATCGCGCTTGAGATGCACCCCGGCTTCGTCGTCTACAATCCGGAGACACTGCTGCGGCTCCGCGCAGCCGCCGGCCCGGAGATCGGGGCCAACTTCGATCCGTCTCACCTGATCTGGCAAGGGATAGACCCGGCTGCGGCGGTCCGAGCGTTGCAAGGCGCGATCTGGCACGTGCATGCAAAGGATACCAGCGTCCAGGCTTGGAACAGTCGAACCAATGGGGTGCTCGACACCAAGCCTTATCGAGACGAGCTGAACCGTTCCTGGATTTTCCGCACCGTCGGCTACGGCACCTCTCGTCAATCCTGGTGCGACTTGATCTCCGCCTTACGCATGGTCGGCTATGACGGCGCTCTCTCTATTGAGCACGAAGATAGCCTGATGACGCCCCGGGAAGGCTTGGAAAAAGCGATCCGCTTTCTGCAAGGCGTCGTCCTCAACGAGCCGAAAGGTGACGTGACCTGGGCCTGACCGGGATCGGTTACTGCTCTGGAACCCCTTTTTGTTAGACTTGGCAAGGAGTGAATTCCACAGGATCATAAAGCGGCGCCACGAAGTTGGTCGTGGAGAGCAGGTGAGTAGAGAGTAGGACGGTAGGAATTCGAAGGGACTAGTCTAGTTCTAGTACACTAGCCATCCATGGACGAACCGGTGTCCCGCCATTCTACCAATCCGCGCCTGAGCGCATGGATTGTCGTTGTCATGCTCGCTATGGTTGCTGTCCCAGCCGCCATGACCCTAAAGACGGTCCGCGCGCCAGCGAAACTCGAGATGATGAGTTCCAATCCGACCCCGCACGGTTACACTTGGAGCCTGCTGCTCTTCCTCGTCCCCATTTCGGTCATCGCCTTCGGGTTCCTGCCGCGCGCAGAGGTCAAAATTCCGCGCAAGGCTTTCTGGTGGACGATTGGGCTTCTGGTCCCGCTAGGGTTTGCGACGGACTTCTTCTTCGCGAGCCGATTCTTTGTCTTCCCGAATGCAGGCGCAACATTGGGGATTAGCGCACCAGCCTTGCACAAACCGGTTCCGGTCGAGGAATATGTCTTTTACCTGACAGGCTTCGTTGCTGTACTTCTCTTCTACCTCTGGTTGGACGAATACTGGCTGGCGGCGTATAACGTGCCCGACTACCAGATGGAATCGAAGAAGATCGACCGTCTCCTGCGATTTCACCCACCTTCTGTCATCCTCGGCCTCGTCCTGGTTGTTGCCGGCGTCATTTACAAGAAAGTGTTCTCGCCGGTCCCCGAGGGGTTCCCGGAATATTTCACCTTCTTAGTACTTGTCGCTTTTGTCCCCGCGTCTAGCTTCTTTCCAACCGCACGACGATTTATTAACTGGCGAGCTTTCAGCCTCACGCTCTTTTTCATCCTTCTCGTGAGCCTCCTTTGGGAGGCAACTCTGGCTTTACCTTATCAGTGGTGGGATTATCAGCCGAGGCAGATGATAGGCCTGCGAATTGGAGCCTGGGCCGGGCTACCGATCGAGGCTGTCTGCGTCTGGATTGCAGTTTCCTATGCCACCGCGATTGTATTCGAAATCGTCAAGCTCTGGCAAGCGTCGGAGCGACCGGCCAGACGAGCGTTTCTGGGTTTGAAGAATTCTCCTTAGTTCGCTCTGCAGCATGTCATTGCGACGGGTTCCAAACAGATGAAAATCGAGAGTTTTCAAAGGTGAGTTTGCCTGCCTTGATCTTTGAAAAGTCCAGAACATCATTGATGACGGTTAAAAGAGCATCCGCACTGGCACGAATGACTCCACCGAATTCTCGTTGCTCTTCTGTGAGCGATGTTTCGAGCAAAAGGTCTGTCATGCCCCGTTCCTCGGTCTCGGCGGCATCGCGAAGCAAAGCGGAACTCATCCTAACTACTTATCGCAGCGGCAGGGAGGTGCCGTAACGCTATTATCCCGGAGGGATTAAAACGAGGGTAGCCTGGCACGAAGTGCCTGGAAAAAAGAAAAAAGACGCGTCTCGTCCCGTAGGGACGGTTGATCAGGGTTTCCTCCCAATGTGTCATTCCCCTCGCCAAAGCGGAGAACGCAAACGAGGACGACGGCGAGGTCGAGGGGGGACGTCCTCGACTCCAAAATCGTTCCCGTCCTCGTCGTCGTTTGCGATTTTTGACCGGCGTCGTTTGTGATTTTGATCGGCGGTATGCAGTGCCTTCTTCCTCCGTCTCGGCGGCATCGCAAAGCAAAACGGAATTCATACCGAGTCAGCACATCCACCGTCCCG
>JAFAKL010000007.1 GCA_019235445.1 Verrucomicrobiota bacterium
GGACAGGCTGCGCTCTTTCGTTGTAGGATTTTCCTTAAGTTAAGTAGCCATTCTGATGTGATCCCCAAACAATGAGGACGAGTTCGAAGATGACGATTACGAGCTAAGAACGACGGGACGAGGATAAATTGACGCATCGACGAGCAGTTCGTTGTTTGCTGAGCCGATTTAGACCAACCGGATCGGCCTCTGAACCCAGTTCTCCTCCGTCGCACTTCGTCCTCTCGGTTTTCCGGGTCACCTTCCCACTAGCGGGTCCACCCCGTGTAATCACTGACGCTATTGCGCGTAATCAGTTTCACTGGGATAAAAATGGTCTTTTCCTGAGGTTTTTTTCCCTGCAGGATTTCGTAACCCACCTCGACTGCTTTCTGCGCCATCAAATAAGGATCCTGAGCCGCTGTCGCCTCAAACAGACTTTGCTTCTGTTTCAAAGCCTCTACAGCCTCAGGAGATCCATCTACCCCGACGATAAAGAACTCCGTTCGTCCGGCTTTTCGTGCCGCCAGATCGCAGCCGATAGCCGTCGGATCGTTCACGGCAAATACCGCATCGAGGTGCCGATAAGAGGTCAGGAGATCGGTCATGATTCGGTCACCACCCTCACTGGTACCCTGCGCATTCTGCGTCTGGGACAAGATTTTAATGTCTGGATATTTTTTGAGAACAGAAAGAGCGCCTGCCACACGGTCCTGCACTGACGTGACCGGTTGACCGTTCACGATCACGACCTGCCCTTTTCCATGCAGCTTATCGACAATATATTGGCCCGCCTGTTCGCCGGCCTGCTTATTGTCGGACATCACCGTGGCGTCAACGCCGCCTTCGGCACCAACATCCACCGCCACTACAATGACACCCCGGGCTTTCGCCTGTTTGACAGAGGAAGCGACCGCCTTACTGTTCGCCGCACCAAGAATAATCAGGTCAACGCCTGAAGAATCAAATTCCTTCATCTGGCTCGCCTGGTCTTTCATGCTGTAATTGCTGGAAAGCGCGATAATCTTAACGGCGGGATTGTATGTTTTGGCCTGCGCCTCGACCCCATGGGCGATCTCGACAAAAAACGGATTTCCCAAGTCTCCAACCGTCAGACCAACGGACTTCAGTTCCTTGTCTGCGGCGAGCCCATGCATCGCCAAACCCATCGCCAGGAAAAGAAACAGTGGTTTTTCGAATAATTGATCAATTCTCATTAGCTTGCTCCTTGCCAAACGTAAGCACAGCGTCCCGCTTTGCCCCGGCTCCCGCTTGGTTAGAAAGCCGGGTAAAGATGGAGGCTTGTTTACTTCAACTTCAAAACGCCGTCACGCCGATGCCGTTTTTCGATATGCCCCAATTTCCGGAGCCTCTGGATTAACTTCCGGACCAAAATATCTCAAGACCACCAGGTCTTCCACGTCACTCGTATTTTCAAAGACAACCCCGGCTTTGGCCGCCGGCTCCGTACAAAACACTTCATCCTCCGTCAGTTCTGTAAACCGGATGAGCTTCGGACAATCGAGCCCAAGATTATTCATTTTTCCGCTCCCCTGGACCACGGTCAACCCGTAGGCGCCATTGTCGCGCACGGTGCATTTCGTACCGGGCCCCAAGGTCAACTCTTTCGCGGTGAACAGCTGTTCGCCATTGACCTTTCCGTAGACGATCCAGCGATCCATGTACTCTTCAGAGCTGGTATGCGCGACCGCGACCGGTTCTAGATAATGGTGTTCCTTGAAATACGGATCTACGTTTCCTTCCCAGTCCAATTCGCTCAGGATAAAATCCAGATCGAAACTTTTTTCGGGCGGCATATCCTTCACCAAAAGAGACCACGGGACTTCCCTCCCCTCCACCAATGATTGAAACATCGAGAAGACGTCCGAGCCCCATTGTGGTTCGTAAGTGCAGAGAGAACCGGGCGCGTGCAGGAGTCCCGGTCCGACCAGCCATCCGCTCCCAGGCTTCAGCCGATAAGCTTTTGATAAGTCCAGAATCCCGTTATCCCCTTTGTTCCAGTTCTCCAGGCAACGCCTGACTTCTTGCTTTGTCGTGCCAGGCTCGAGCCCCATAAAGGTGTATGGAAAATTATTGCCCACGGTATTGTGCTGCGGAGGAAAATAGTAACTCTCCGGCTTCCCTTCCCGACCGACGAGCTGGGCGTGCTCCTGGGATTGATGCATATGGTGCGGGATCGGCCCCATATTATCGAAAAACTTTGAGTAAACCGGCCAGCGTCGATACTTGCTCCAGAGCGATTCACCGATGAGTTGTGCGCCGCACTCCTGGACTGCATTGGCGAGCGTGAAACGGACATTCTCAAAGACGCAGTAGCTTAGTCCCTCGTCTGGCGTCCGATTTTCGTTGGCCGCGATGGTCGTCGAGGCGAACCAGCGTTCGTCGATCCCTCCGCGATTCAATCCATACGCGTAAAGGTCGTCTGGATGCAGTTTGAGCCGGCGACCCGGCTGCAGGAAGGATCTGGGCACCCAACAGGGAGCTAACCGTAATAGTCCGCCGCTCTTTTCCAGTGCAGCGTCGACCACCGAACGAATCTCTGTCTCAACAGTTTTAAGTGAAGTCACGGTTTTCATGGATTTGTGGGGGGATGACTCTGTCACGCGTACATAGAAATCTCACATGGAGCAAATATTCTATTCAGAAAACAGGAGTCAGTCAGTTGAGAGTTCAGGAGTTGGGAACAACTGTACGGTTAGCGTTGCTTGAACTCCTGAATTTTGAATTTACTCTCCCTGCCAGAGTTCTTCAGCGATCTTGAGCGCGCCGAGATAGGTCCGGTGTTCCCCGCCGCGGGCCAGCTCTTCCTGGACCAGCTCTGCCAGCGTGGTTCCACCGGCAGGAAGAATCTGCCTGAGCCTGGATTCGCCTTGAAGCGTGGTCTCCAGAAAATCGCCGTGCCAATCGACTTGCAGGTAACACGCGTCGAATCGCAGTTTGATGTGCCCGATCCAGGGTCCGGGCAACGCCTTCAACCGAACGAAAACAGGCGCTCCCGCCTTATCCGATCTAAAGCGGCATTCGAAATCTCCCTTTTGCTCCAATTCCCATCCGAGCTGACACGCCACCCAGCAGATAAAAAGAATCGCCGTCGTCCAATACTCAGGATGATACGTAACCTCCAGGTCGCGGATCGCGTCGATCTGTTGGGCCACCCAGGGATGATCAAAGACTTGGGCAAACGCCAGCCGGAGATAGATCAACCGCCGCCAGTTCAGATCGCACAGCACGCAACGCGAACCCGCGGAGGCCACGGATCCGCGGAGGATTGTGAGCTGCTGGACCGGCTCCCGCCACGAATGGCTGTCAAAGAAGAATCGATCTACCCAACTCCAGAGCTGTTGATCGACCTGGTGGGAAAGTTCTCCCTGCCACCACAAATAGAGAGGCAGATCAGAATCCAGATGGCTGAACAAGATATTCCGGATCAGGTCCGGACTGCTTCTATCCAACAAAAAGGCTATTTGTTCGCTGCAGACTTGCCTCGCACCCGCCCCCGTCCCGTGGCAATGCGCACTGATCCAGGCCTGGACCCTCTGTTTCGAAGCCGCCGGGTTCGCCGCCAAAAGAATGACCCGGCAGGCATGCTCGTGCGTGACCTGCTCCATCAGCTGGGTGTTCGCGCTGAGTGCATCCGGGGCTTCGCTGTAGACGGCAAAGTTGATCAAGGAAGCTCTGGTCAGAACATCGCCTTCCTGTTCCCAGAGTACTTGCAGGCTCCGGTTAACTTCTGCCACCTCGACCGGCATCCCGCGTACTAGATCTTGGATTTCGGGCATAAAGGCTCACTCCTAAAGTCTTCGCCACGCTCTGCCGTCATTCTCGATCAATTGATCCGCCTCTGCGGGTCCCCAACTTCCAGCCGGATGGAAAAAGAGCCCGGATTCATTCTCCTTCGAATGCCATCCATCCTCGATATCGTCGATAAACTTCCATGCCTCTTCGACTTCATCCCTTCGGGCAAAAAGTGTCGCGTCCCCGGCCATGGCATCGAGCAAGAGCCGTTCGTAGGCCTCGGGACTCGCTTTCCCAAACGAGGTTCCGTAGCGAAAGTCCATTTTCACCGGCTGAATCCGGACGCTGGCCCCGGGCACTTTCGATTGCATGCGAAGCGATACGCCTTCGTCCGGCTGGATTCGAATGACCAGTACATTTTGCGAGCCGTCACGAACCCCGCTCTGATCGCGATTAAATAAAACATTAGGAGCGTTTTTGAAATGGATACCGATCTCTGTGCCGCCTTTAGGCAATCGTTTCCCGACTCGGATATAAAACGGCACATTGGCCCACCGCCAATTATCGATCAGCAACCGGAGAGCGACGTACGTCTCGGTCATCGATTTCGGTTGGACGTTTTTTTCTTCCCGGTAACCGCTTACCGGTTTGCCGTTGATCGAGCCGGCTCCATACTGACCTCGAACCACCCTTCTCGCTACTTCCCGTCCGACAATCCGACGAAGCGAACGGAGCACCTTGACTTTTTCATCCCGTATTGAATCGGCAGTCAGATCCGTCGGAGGTTCCATCGCGATCAGGGTGAGGAGCTGCAGCAAATGATTCTGCACCATGTCACGCAAGGCCCCGGCGCCTTCATAGTAGCCCGCACGATTCTCAATGCCCAATTGTTCGCTGGCGGTGATCTGTACATGGTCGATATAACGCTCGTTCCATAGATGCTCGAAAAGCGAGTTGGCGAAACGCAGGACCATGATGTTCTGCGCCGTTTCTTTGCCCAGAAAATGATCGATCCGGAAGGTGCATTCTTCCTCGAAGCAATTATGCACCACCTCGTTCAAGTGCCGCGCCGTGGTCAGATCGGTGCCAAACGGCTTTTCCACAATAACTCGCGCCCAGCCTCCCATTGGCGTATTTGCCAGCCCGGCACTCTTCAGGTTGGTCAGAATATTCTCAAACTGATCCGGCCCGGCGGATAAATAGAAAAGACGATTGCCCCGCGTTCCGCGATCTTTGTCCAGTTGATCCAACCGTACTCCCAGCCGCTGGTACCCCTCGAGTTCCCCGAACTCGCTTCGGTGGTAGCTGATGGCGCTCGCGAAATTCTTCCACAGTTCATCCTTGATTGTCTGCCGGGAATATTTCCTTGCGGCTTCCTCCAGTTCTTTGCGAAAGACTTCGTCGGTCTTATCTCTGCGGGCGAAACCGACGAGGCTCAGTCCCGCGGGCAGATCGCCGTCAGCGGCGAGATTGTAAAGAGCCGGAACAAGTTTTCTGTGCGTCAAATCTCCGGTGGCGCCAAAGATCACCACGGAACAAGGCTCTGGCATCGCACGACTCGCGAGCCCCTGGAGCAACGGATTAACGGGCATTTTATCGGTCATAATTCCCGCCTCATTACCTAGGCGGTGCTGAGAACTTACGTGTCGGCGCCGGTGGGGGTCAACAATGTCTTAAAATCGTAATCGTCCGCGTCGTCGTCCTCATCCTCGATCTCTCCGGAAACGCAGCGTTCTCTGATGAGCCCTTTGCCGGAAAAAGGCGTGTCGGGGTAAATAACATAGGACTCTTCCAGTGTATCGCGCGGCAATTGGGCCGCGGCTTTGAACCGGTCCAACGTTTGTTTTCCACGGCTCAGCCGAGTGGACTTTCGGCACAGGGTCGAGGGGCTATGCTGCATCGTTCACCGCGAAAAGTCCGAACGCCCGGCCGTTGAACGTTCTCTGGTTGCCCCGCGAGCGAATGCCGGTTTTAAGTTGCCTTCGGCAGGTTAAACTTTAATGTGTATTACCCTCCCCAGTTTTGGCGAGGGAGATTTTTGGCCCCCCAAAATCTTAATCACTGCATGATCACAAAGCTCGCTTTTGGGTTGTTTCTGCTCTCTTCCGTGGTCCGAGCGTTCGCTTGGACCGACGGCGAACTGCTCGTCTGGATAGGCGGCGATAAGGGTTACCGCGGCTTGGCCGAAGACGGAAAAAAGTTCGAGAAGGATCTCGGCATCACGGTCAAGGTCGAAACCCCGGAAGGGTTAACCGACAAATTTCAAGCAGCCGCCCAATCCGGCAAAGGTCCTGACATTGTGTTTTGGGCCCATGATCGGCTGGGGGAGTGGGCCGATTCCGGTTTACTGAAGACTCTGGACATCAAGGAAGACTTCAAGACCAATTACCTTCCGATGTCCTGGGACGCTGTCACCCACAATAAGCAGATCTGGGGATACCCTATCGCCCTCGAAGCGGTCTCCCTGATTTGCAACCAGAAGTTTGTCACGGGCACCCCGCCCGCACAGCTTTCGGAGATTCCTGCCTTCGCCAAGGAACTTAAGTCCAGGGATCCAAATGTGATCGCGATCATGTGGGACTACAACACGCCTTATTTCAGTTGGCCTTTCGTGGCCAGCGGCGGAGGATACCCGTTTAAAAAGGTTCCAGGAGGATACGACGTCACCGATATCGGAGTTGATAATGAAGGTGCCGTCAAAGGCTTACAGGCGATCGTGGAGTTGATCAATGGCGGGGTCATGCCAAAAGGCGCTTCTTACAGCGTCATGGATCAGAAGATGAACAGCAATGAACTGGCCATGATGATAAGCGGACCTTGGGCCTGGGCCAACCTTCGAAAAAACGGAATCGATTTTCGGCTTGCCCCGCTGCCCGGGGTCGACGGCAATCCGGGGAGGCCTTTTGTCGGTGTACTGGCAGGGCTCATTAACCGCTCCACCCCCAATTCGGATCTGGCCAGTCAGTTTATTGAAAAATATGTCGCTACCTCGGAAGGACTGAAGACCATCGATGCGGATGTTCCAATTGGCGTTCCAGCACTAAAATCTCTTTCCGACGAGATGGCTGCCAAAAACCCGTTGATCAAAGCCACCTACGAGAACGCTGTCAATGGCGACGTCATGCCAAATATCCCGCAGATGGGCAAGTTCTGGAGTTCCATGGCAACAGCATTCGAAATCGCTACCAATGGGCAGGCATCTCCCAAGGCTGCCCTGGACGACGCGAAGAAAAACATGGAAAAGTGAGCGCCGACGGAGCCTACCCAATACGGCAAATCCTGGTAGTGCTGGTGGTCCTCCCGGCGCTTTACCTGGATTTCATCATTTATCATACCGGCAACGTCTGGGTCGCTCTCGCGATGCTGGTCGTTATCGGGTTGGGGGCTTTTGTCTACCTTTCTGGCGCTGGATACACCTATCGATACCTTTTTCCCGGGTTCTTGGGATTCGGACTCTTCGTGATTTTTCCAATCGTCTACATGGTGTACCTGAGCTTTACCAAATACAGCTCCCAAAATCTGCTTAGCTTCGATCGTTCTCTCGCCCTGCTGGAACAGGAGAGTTATGCCTTAGGTAACGCCCCCTATAAATACAAACTCTACGCTCAGGAGGATGGTGAGTATATCCTTTATCTGGAGAGCGAGGCCGATCCGACGAAGCGTTTCGTTTCAGCGCCGTTTGAATTGAAAGCAGGACAGCAGCCTCTTGGGCCGCAAGAAGCGGGAAAATTAACTCCTTTGGCCCCGGGGCAAGAGGTCCTCGGGAAACCCTTGGAGTTCGCTCAGGTCACCCGACAAAGACTGTTTATCCCGATGCGCGGCCGCCAGTTTGCTTTCCCGGACGACACTCTGGTGGGGATGGAGGGATTACAAAAGTTCGCCTCTCGCGCTCGACTCTGGAAGCTCAATCCAGACGGAACACTCACCAATCAACAGGATGGCAAGATTGTACACCCCGATTTCAGTCTGGGCTATTTTGTGACCAGCAAGGGAGAAAAAGTGGGTGCTGGATTTCGAACCTACTCCGGGTTGGAGAACTACGTACGCATCGTGACGGATCCGCGCATCCAAGGACCTTTCTTCAAGATTTTTCTTTGGACGGTTGTCTTTTCAGGCATATCGGTCATCCTCAGCTTTGCGGTGGGAATGCTGTTGGCCGTGATCCTGGAATGGAAAGAGCTCCGTTTCCGAAGAGGCTATCGGACCCTTTTAATTCTCCCCTATGCGGTTCCGGCGGTGCTTTCCATCCTGATTTTCAAAGGACTGTTCAACCAGGAATTCGGTGCGGTGAACGAATTTCTGCGAGGGACTTTTGGCTTTGCTCCTGAGTGGGAAACCAATCCATGGGGAGCTCGGGCGATGATCTTGCTGGTCAACGTCTGGCTGGGTTATCCTTACATGATGCTGGTCTGCACCGGAATGTTACAGTCGATCCCTTCCGGCATTTATGAAGCAAGCGCGATTGACGGCAGCGGCGCCGTGGCCGACTTTTTCCGGTTAACTTTACCGCTCGTCCTCCCTCCGCTCATGCCAATTTTAATTTCGAGTTTTGCCTTTAATTTTAATAATTTTAACCTGATTTATCTTCTCACCGGCGGCGGGCCGAAAATGGTTGGCGGCGGAATTGCCGGCGAAACCGATTTGCTGGTGAACTATACTTTTAATATCGCCTTCCGCGATTCAGGAACCAATTTCGGTCTGGCTAGCGCGATCGCTACCCTGCTTTTCTTCATCGTGGGATTTCTCGCCTGGATTAACCTGAGATTGAGCGGGCGAAGCGTCAAAATTTAACGAGCATTGAATACTTTACTTTAATCTCTTCCTGGGAACGTGCGGGAGCCGCCTGAATGGCAGTATCCCTGGCTGAAATGGAATAGCCCGATGACCGCGACACAAAAAACGAACCTTAGAATAGCGGCAGCTCACGCATTCATGATCTTTTTTCTTATCCTGATCCTGATCCCTTTCGTCATGGTGATCTCTGCTTCCTTTAGACAAGGTAATTTCGCGCCCAGTCGATTGTTGCCGGACAAGGTCAGTCTGGATCACTGGAAGTTTGTCTTGGGCATCCCGTACCAGGAAGTCGTAAACCCGGCGACCGGCCAGACTCGCGTTGTGAAGGCAGAGATACCCCCGTTGTGGTGGTTCTGGAACTCAATCAAGATCTCATTAATGTCATCTGCGGGCATCATCTTTCTTTCCGGCACTTCGGCCTACGCATTCGCTCGCCTGCGTTTCAAATTCAGATCACCAACCTTAAGCGCTCTCCTGATTTTGCAGATGTTTCCCATGGTGCTTTCACTGGTCGCTTTCTACGTGATCCTTGATTTCACGGGACAGTATGTGAAATGGCTCGGACTGAATACCCAGACGGGATTGATCATGATCTATCTCGGCGGCATCTCGAATTATATCTGGATGATCAAAGGGTACTTCGAAACGATCCCTCCAAGCATGGAAGAATCAGCCAGAATTGACGGTGCTTCCCAGTTTCAGACCTTTGTCCGCATCCTGCTTCCGATAAGTCTTCCGATTTTTGCGGTTGTATTTATTCTCTCCTTCATCTCCTATATGTCAGAGTACCCAGTGGCATCCGTTGT
>JAFAKL010000315.1 GCA_019235445.1 Verrucomicrobiota bacterium
TCGTTGATCGTCAGGTTCAGATCGAACCGGCGCTGTGTTTGGATAATTTCTCCGGAGCAGACCTCTTTAGCTGCGTGTGCGATTTGCCGGCAGATGGCGTTGTTTGGAAAGGCGGCTGCCAGTTTCAGGGCATGGGCAAACAGACAATCCCCAAGCAGAACAGCCAGGGTGTTACCCCATTTTGAGTTGACGGTCGCCTGTTCGCGCCGAATATCGGCACCGTCCATGATATCGTCGTGCACCAGAGTGGCCAGGTGGATGAGTTCCACGATAACAGCCAGATCAACGTGGCTGGTCCGCATCGTCCCAGTAGCGGCGCCGGAGAGCAAGGTGAGGATCGGTCGAAGGCGTTTCCCAGTGCTGCCGCAGGCGTACTGAAAGTAGCCCTCAATGGCCGGGTCGAAGGCCTTCGCTTGCTCGCGGATTCGTTCCTCGACGATATAAAGGTGTGGATTGATCAGCTCGACGGCTCGCTGCAGCTTGGATGCGCCCTGGCCATTGAGAGCTAACTTTGTGAAATTTTTCACGAGCCGAGCGTAGTGCGGGTTGTCAGCATCGTCAATTTTGAGAAGACAGTTCCGGCTGCCAAGTTCTGGTTTAACATGATGAGGCGGAGGCGCAACCACAATCGCACCGGATCGGCAATCCCAAGGTGATAGCCTGTAAATATCACAAACCCAAAGAGAGGCGATATTTTCGCCTTACAGCGTGGTGCGAAGGATCGTCGCAGTGCCTTCGTGCGGAGTGAGCGCGCTCTCATGGCTGACGGCGGGAACCAGGAACAGGTCGCCTTGTCGGAAAACGCGGGTGCCAAAAGAAACGATGCCACTGACAACCTGAAAAATCGAGAACTTGGGCAGAAGATTAGCCTGGCGGCGTTCCTTCATGTACCATCGTTCGACGCGGAACCAGTCGCAGGTCACCAGGTTTTCCGCCTCTCCTCTATTTAAAGTCGGCTCAAAGTCGTTGAAATCGATGCATCTAAGCGACTCTGCGATGTGGAGCTGCCGCGGCCTTCCGCTCCTGTCCAGGCGGTTCCAATCAAACACGCGATAGGTGGTGTCGCTGTTTTGTTGAATCTCGAAAATCACGTTTCCCGCATCGATGGCGTGGAGCCGGCCTCCGGGAATAAACAAGTAACTGTCCGGGTGGCTCGGAACCCGATGCAAAAGATCCAGGAGTTTACCGGTCTGAAGAGCCGATTCAAAATCCCTCCTGCAGACGTTTTGTTTCAGGCCGACGTAAATACCAGCTTGTTTTTCGGCGGCGACGATATACCAGAGCTCTGCCTTGGGCTCTGCCAGACCATCGATGGCGCCCTCCAGTCCAGGATGCACCTGGAGCGAGAGGGTATCGGAGGCATCCAGGATTTTGACCAGAATCGGAAAGCGCACCGAGTGATAACCCTCGCCGAAAATCTCCTCCCGGCGGTTGGTCCAGATCTCGTGGAGAGAAGTTCCGCGGAACTTTGACTCGGAAACGATACTCTGTGCGTCTTCGCGATCGACCAGCTCCCAGGATTCGCCAATCGGGTTCGTGCCCGGGAGTGAGCGGCCAAAATAGGATTGGAGTTTGCGACCGCCCCAAATTCTTTCGATGTAAAGGGGCTCAAACGTGAGGCACTCTGCTGGCATATTTGCGCTTAAAATCGAAAAGGACGAGACGCTAGCGGCCGGGGAGACCAGTGTCAATGGAAAAGAACCCCTGATCCGCGCTCTATATAACGTTTTCTGAGGACGTTTCGGGACCGAAGACCGAAATAGAGCGGTTATGGATTGAAAGCCCACAATGAGCTATTAGACTGGACGCTGACATGTCGCAATCGCGAAAGCATAATGCGTGGAACGAAGTCGTAGGTCTGGTCTTGCTCGGCGTTGGGACGGTTGTGTTCCTGGCGTTGATTTCTTACACGCCAAAGGATGTCCCGTCCTGGGTGTGGTTCAGTGCCATCAGTCCGCCTAATAACCCGGCGCAAAATTTCATCGGGCCAACAGGCGCTGTCCTGGCGGGCTTTCTTTATATGACACTGGGCAGCGCATCCTATCTGGTTGCGACCGTCTTTCTGGGGTTTGGCGGCGCGAAGCTATTTCTGCCCGGATTCAGGATCTTGCGACGTCTGCCTTGGGTCGTGGTGTTCGTGATGAGCGGAGCGGCCGTTGCGCATTTGCAGCCTTGGGTTTTGCAAAATTGGAGGCGCGATTTCAATATCATGGGCCCCGGAGGATGGACCGGATACTGGCTAGGCGCATTTCTTCTGAATATGCTTGGACGAGTCGGCTCAGTCATTTCGCTCTCGGTGGTTTACCTGATAAGCCTGATCTGGTTAACCGGAATCCGGCCGGTCTATCTGGTCAAACATTCCATTCGGTCCACGAAAGACTTCGTCCGCCGAATGGTCGAGGAGTCGGAGCGTCGCCGGATGCAGGCCTCCAATGAAAGAGAACGACTGGAAGCGAACCAGAAGAAGATTGAGCGACAAATCCGCAAGCATGAAAAGCAGCTGAAGAAAAAAGGCTTTCTTCCCGAAGAGCCCGAGCCTGAGCCAGCAGTGTTTCCCGAACCGAAGATTATTGATTCGTCCACTGCCATGCTGGACAGATCGAAGCAGACGCCCGCGGATTTGAAAAGGAAAGGCCACGACAAGGAGCAGGTCATTGCCATCGCCGGGCAGCATATCGAAAACTATGTGCTCCCGACGGTTGACCTTTTGGAACCGATGGACCTGGAAGGACGGAAGGCCGCCGATCCTGCGGAATTGAAGCTCATTCAGGCTGTTCTGATCGACACCTTAAAGCAATTCAATATCGAGGCGAGCCCGGGAGACATTACTCGTGGGCCCACCATCACCAGATACGAAGTTTATCCCGCACGGGGGGTGCGGGTGGACAAGATCTCGAGTCTGGAACGCGATCTTGCCCGAGCGACGAGGGCGGAGCGGATTAATATCCTGGCGCCGATCCCTGGGAAAGACACCGTTGGAATCGAAATTGCGAATTCGAAGAAAGTCAAAGTCACGCTGCGAGAAATCCTGGAATCGGACGAATGGAGCAACACCAAGCACCGAATTCCGATCGTGTTGGGCAAGGATGTCTACGGAAAGATTATCCTCGGCGATCTGGCGCAAATGCCGCATGGATTGGTGGCAGGAACCACCGGCAGCGGCAAGAGCGTCTGTATCAACGCCATCATCGCCAGCATGTTGTTCAGGTTTAGCCCGGACGATCTGCGGTTCGTCATGATCGATCCGAAAGTAGTTGAAATGCAGATCTACAATGCCCTTCCGCATCTAATCCTGCCTGTCGTGACGGATCCGAAAAAGGTACTGCTGGCGCTGCGCTGGGTGGTCAATGAGATGGAGACCCGCTACAAGATCTTCGCCAAGGTCGGCGTCCGGAACGTGACCGGTTTCAACGCGCGGCCGAAACCGAAGTCGCAACGGGAACTGGACCTCGCCACTGAGGCGCAAGAGTCGGTTGTAGCCGGCGATGCGTGCCGGGAGCCAGAGACTCCGACCGTTGCAGTGCCGAGGGACGATGATCTGGTTGTCCCGGAACATATGCACTACATCGTAGTGATTATCGACGAATTGGCGGATCTCATGCAGACCGCGCCGGCCGACGTGGAGAGCGCGATTGCTCGAATCACCCAGATGGCGAGAGCGGCAGGAATTCATATGATTGTTGCGACGCAGACTCCTCGTGCTGATATCGTTACCGGCGTCATCAAGGCAAACATTCCGACTCGCATTGCCTTCCAAGTCGCTTCCGCGCTTGATAGCCGTGTGATCCTTGACGAAAATGGCGCCGAACGTCTTCTGGGACAGGGCGACATGTTTTATCGGCCACCTGGGACTTCACGGCTCATCCGCTCCCAAGGTGTGCTCGTCACAGATGACGAGATTCGACAGTTGGTTGAGTTTGTTTCAACCCAAGGTCCGCCGACTTTCGATCCGTCCATCCAGAATCAGCTCGAGTCTTCAACGCAAACGGAGGAGGAAATAAGCGAGGAGGACGAGGTGCTCGTCGAGAAATGTCTGGAAATTATCCGTCAGGAAAAGCGGGCCTCTACTTCGATGCTCCAGCGGCGGCTGCGCCTCGGCTACACACGCGCCGCTCGCGTGGTTGATATTCTGGAACGAAGAGGCATTTTAGGCCCGGGTGACGGAGCAAAACCTCGAGAAATCTTAATCGATCTGGACGCGCTCGTCTGAAAGCCGTCGGGTTTGAAAGCTTCCGCTGATTAGATTGCACGTTCCGGTTTTAAAAAAAGTCAGTAGAAAATGGTGGAATCGGTTGGAAAGAAGTTACAGCAGGCGCGGCTTGCCAAAAACCTCGAGATCGAAGATGTAGCCGAACTGACTAAAATTCGGCCCGGGCGTATTGTTGATCTTGAGGCGGATGAGTATTCCCACTTTCCCAGCCTAACGTACGCAAAAAGTTTCCTGGCGAAGTATGCCAGGTTCCTCGGGCTCGATATACAGGAGGTGTTGGATAAATTCCAGATTTCTCCGGAGATTTCGGTGGAAAATTACCAGTATTTGAGCGCGTTTCCCGCCCAAATTCCTTCGCAGGCACGCTGGACGCAACGAATCCAGCCAAAAGGGTTTAGGGTTCCCCCAGCAGTGGTCGCAGTGCTTGTTTTGATCGTGTTAGTTGGGGTTCCGGTGTTTTCGTATCTGGCGCTAAACATCCCAAGAGTGACTGGAACCAATTTTGTGGATGACACGGATAGGGTCCGTCCCTCGGTCATTGCGCCGGCCAATAGTGCTGGTACCTCGTCGGGGAATTCTGCCGCACCCAACGCTACAGCGACGCCGTCTCCTTCTGTTTATGAGGAGATCGCCGCAGCTGCTTCTCCGCTCGCTTCTCCCTCCTTAGAAGTGAAAGCGAATCCGGCCTCGTCAGGGACTGAAGCTGCGCTCGAGGTGAGACGGGCACTGCCGGTGGGTGCCTCTCAATCGGCGACTCCGGTCGACACCCCGATCCGAGCGAGTCTCTCGCCCGCCCCGGAGAAGAAATTGGAAGTCCGGGCCATTCGGCGGACTTACGTTAAGGTCACCAAGGATCAAGTAGGGACTCAACCTGTCTTCGAGGGATACGCGCAGCCGGACAGTCGGCCGATTATCGTTCAAGGAAAGCGTTTTTGGGTACACGCCACGGACAAAGGTGCCGTTGAGGTGCGAGAAGATGGGCAGGTTGTCCCGGGTAACTCAGGAGATATAGTAATCGATTAATCGAATGGATCTGGCTGAATCTTCTCATCGTCCCTTGTCTGCCGCCGAGATATTGCGTCCGGCTCGTCCTGTTAAGGTTGGGATGATCAGCCTCGGATGCGCGAAAAACCTCGTGGATGCCGAAGTGATGCTGGGGGATATCGTGGCGCATGGGATGGAGGTGACAGCGGAAGCCGACGATGCCGATGTGGTGATCATAAACACGTGCGCTTTTATCGATTCCGCTAAAGAGGAGTCGATTGAGGCGATCCTGGACGCTCATCAAGCGCGTGGATTGCGAAAGCGCAGGGGGCAGAAACTGGTCGTCAGCGGCTGTATGTCACAAAGGTTCGTCAAGGAGCTCGCGAACGAAATGCCCGAGGTGGACGCGTTCATGGGACTTGATCAAATCTCTCAGGCCGGCGAAATCGTGGGAACGGTTCTCGAGCAATCCGGTACATCCGAGGTGCCGCTGAACTTTGTCACGCCCAGATCTCGATACATCCCGGACTATACGACGCCAAGATTTCGATTGACGCCTGGGCATTTTGCCTACCTAAAAATTGCCGAAGGATGTAATCATCCCTGCAGTTTTTGCGTGATTCCGCAGATGCGGGGCCGGCATCGAAGCAGATCAATCGAATCGGTGGAAGCCGAGATTCGCCGGCTGGTCCAGGAAGGAGTCAAAGAGATTAATCTCATCAGCCAGGACACCACGTACTATGGAATGGATCTCTGGGATCACCGAGGTGGGCCTCGACAGCCCGTTGATTCAGCGCGCGGCCCAACCTTAACCCGCTTGCTGGAACGGATCGAAGAAATTTCTGGGGACTTCTGGGTGCGACTTCTCTATACTCATCCGGCGCACTGGAGTCTGGAGTTAATGCAAGCGATCGCCGGCAGTTCGAAAGTGGTAAAATACGTAGATATGCCTTTGCAGCATATCGACGAGGAGATGCTAACGTTAATGCGGCGTGAGACATCGCGCCAACATATCGAAGAACTGATTCACAGGCTGCGCTCGACCATTCGCGGGATTTATTTGCGAACCACCTTCATTGTCGGATTCCCCGGGGAGACAGAGAAGCATTTTGAATCGCTGCTGGAATTTATGCAACGGACCCGATTTGAGCGCCTTGGCGTCTTTCCCTATTCGCAGGAGGAGGGTTCGCGTGCAGCCAAAATGGGCGCGCAAGTATCGGCTCCGGAAAAAATAGCGCGCTATCATCGCGCCATGCGGTTGCAGCAAAAAATTGCCCGTCAGTTGGCAAAATCCATGATCGGCTCGGAAATCAAGGCACTCGTGGAGC
>JAFAKL010000480.1 GCA_019235445.1 Verrucomicrobiota bacterium
AAGACTGCGGATATATACGACGCCCTGGTGGCCCAAGGGTATAAGTTCACCTTTAAAGAAGCGAAAAAAGTTCTAGGAATTCGCCTCTACAAAATGTTAGGCGTCCAACCATTGGGTGGTGGACTTTTCAAGGCAAAGTAAGTCCAGCGCTCGGCCCGTACACCTTTTCGGCTTGGAATGCGCCCCAGGAAGGGGAGGAAACGCCTCCCTCTGCAAGCATTTTGAGCGGGTACGCCCCCCCTCACCCCTTCTGATCAGCTTTGAACTTAAGGGTGCGCGCGGATAGCGCAGGGGACGGACCTCCCCGTGATCGGAAATCAGGACACCCAGTTCGACCGGGTGTGGTCGCCGGGCACCCCGGCTCGCAGGGAACTCGCTTTTTCCCTCCGCGTTTGTATACAGCCAACGCTCGTTTTCAGGAGGAGCAACAGGCTATGCGCTAAATAGTTCCTCGGAACTCCTGCGGTTTTTTTGCGGCAAGAAACCGTTTGCTTTCTTAGCGCATACTCGTATTGCCTTCAGAATCCCCCGAATGAGCAGCACTTCGACCTCTATCTGGATAGCGCTAAGGAACCCTGTTTTTCGCAAACTTTGGCTTGCGAGTGTTGTCTCCGGTTGCTGCGTCTCAGCCCATGACATGGCCGCCACCTGGGTAATGAACTTGATGAGCCCCTCGCCCTTTCTTCTCTCGCTATTGTCTACTGCCGCTTCTCTTCCTTTCTTCTTGTTTACTTTTCCCGCCGGTGCCTTGGCAGACATGGTCAACCGCAAAAAACTCTTATGCGTGATGCATGGCTGGCTGGCAGCGGCAGCCGCCGGTCTCGCGCTGTTTGGGTGGCTTAGACTGCTCAATCCAACGCTGATCCTGGTCGCGGTTTTCCTTCTCGGGATCGGATTTGCATGCAACGCGCCGGCTTGGACCTCGGTTATTCCCGATGTCGTGACAAAGGAGGAATTGCCCTCCGCAGTCACACTTGGCGGCGTGCAGATGAACATTTCCGGCGTTATCGGCCCTGCCCTGGGCGGCTTGATCCTCCCCCTGATCGGGTCGAATTGGGTTTTCGCGGTAAATGCCGCCGGCTTTCTTTTGGTGCTGGTGGCGATCCTGAGCTGGCACAATCGACGCAAGCGCTCGCGAGCCCCCACTGAGAGCATGCTCGAATCTTTCGTGGGCGCAGTGCGCTACGTCCGTTACAGCCGTGGAATTCAGGTCGTACTGATCCGAGCTCTTCTATTTTCTCTCCTGATCTCAGTGATCCCGGCCCTGCTTCCGGCAGTGGGACTGAAGGCACTTCATCTCAACTCTTCCCACCTGGGGATTCTTTTTACCAGCATGGCCATCGGTTCGCTCCTGGGGGCGGTTTTTGTAGTGCCATGGGCCAGAGCGCACTTCAGTTCCAATGACGTCACGGTACTGGCCAGCCTCCTGATAGCGGCAGTTTATATCCTGATGGCTGCCGTTCGCCACCTGGAAACCTTTATGGCAGTGGCCGCGCTTGCCGGTCTGGGTTGGACGCTGGCAGCTTCTGAGCTTTGGGTGGTGGCCCAGCAGGCCATGCCGGGATGGACACGTGGGCGACTAAACGCCGCCACCATCATGGCCTCTCAAGGCGGTATTGCAATTGGCGGTCTCGCTTGGGGCGCGACTGCAGCATTCACCGGCTTCGAATATACGCTTTTGCTCGCAACGTTGCTCGTCTGTTTCAATCTTTCCGTCGCGGGCCCGCTCTCCATCGATTTCATCAAGTTGCTCGACGCGGAGCCGGCCCACCCCCCGAACATTCCAACGTTTCCTACTCCTCCAAACTCTGACGATGGGCCGATCGCAGTGGTGGCCGAAGTGAAGGTCGATCCCCAGGACCTCAACCAGTTCCTGGAATTGATGCGCGAGCTTCGTCTAATTTATCTTCGAAATGGAGCATCCAGCGTTCGCTTGTATGAGAGTCTCGCAGATCGTTCGGGATTCCGTCTGGAGGCGGTGTCACCGACATGGAAAGAGTATCTGCTCGTGCATCGCCGGATGACTAAAGCCGAGCGCGAAATTCTTGACCGCTTTTTGCAATTCCACGCTGGTGAAAAAGCCGCAGTTTACCACTATGTTCTCATCACCAAGGATATAGCCAACCCAACTCCCCGGATCTGATATGGAACATCGCAGACTTGGCCCGAGACAGACATGGATGTGTCAGTGCTCAGCTTTGGAGCACGGTCGCTCGGTGGCGTATCTCACGAGGTTAGGAGTGGACTACGTCGACCTCATCAACGCGTCACCGACCGGCATGGGATTGCTAGCACGTGAGGAGTGCCCGCTTGGCACCCCGCGAGCAACACGATCCGGGGCAGCTGAACTATGAGAACTATTCGTCTCGAAGAACCCGGCCGATTCGCACTTTTTACCAATGAAGAGTGCGCTACTTCATTAAACCCTGACGAGGCGCTGGTTCGCGTGCACCGCATCGGCATCTGTGGCACCGATATCCATGCCTACAGGGGCAACCAACCGTTCTTTCGCTATCCTAGGATTCTGGGTCACGAGCTAGGTGTGGAGGTCGTCGCCGTGGGCAGCTCGTCAACGAACGTTCGCCCCGGCGACCGCTGCTCAGTCGAACCCTATCTGAACTGCGGGCATTGTATCGCATGCCGCCGCGGCAAAACCAACTGCTGTGCGAACCTGCAGGTCCTGGGTGTTCACACGGATGGCGGCATGCGCGATGCCCTTGTCGTTCCCATTCCATCGCCGCGAACTCACCCTTCTATCCAGTCGGAATGCGCGCCCGGAAGACTTTGTCCATATCATCAGCCTGGTCGAAAACGCTCGCCTCGACACCGCTGCCTGGATAACGCATCGCGCCGCGTTTGCGGATGCGATCGTGGAATTTCCTCGTTGGACCAGGCCCGAAACCGGGGTCATCAAGGCGATGATTGAAGTCTCATAAGCGGGTTCTATTTGCCCGCGCACGCGTCAGCATAAACTCATTTCCCTCTGGATCGATGCACATCGCCAGGTGCGGCGGTTCACCTGCTTCCGGCTCCGGTTCACGACTCAACTGACCGCCTCCGGCTACGACTTCTTCCGCGCCCGCGATTACGTCTGATACCTGAAAGGTCAGTCCCGTCCAGGTACGCTTCCCTTCTCCTCCACCATGGATACCGATCGTCGCTCCGTTCACAACTACTTCGCTCATCACCTCCGACTCCTTCACCACTTCGGCGCCGAATACGTCGCGGTAGAATCGCACCGCACGCCTCAGGTCCGCCGCCCAGATGACATATTTCACGCGCTCAATTTTCATGTTCTCAAGCAAAATAGTACATCCGCTATCACCGAACCACTGAGAAGAATCTCGACCAGAACCCACACGGCGCGTAGCCCGCTCGTCCTCGTCGTCGTTTTCGTTCTCTGACTTTGGCATGTGATGGGCCCGATCCAGCCGACAGGCTGGAGGGGCGGGGCACTGCATAGCCCCGGTCAAAATGGCAAACGAGAACGAGAACGATTTTGCCAGCCGCCCACCGGTGCGTTATGCGGCTGACGGCCCGTCTGCGCCGGAAGCCTGATCGTTGCCCGGCATAGCCCCAGTCATGATCGCGACAACTTCGCCCATGGTATGCTTCTGAGGAGTCGTGAGGGCAACCCGGCGGCCGAGCCGCATGATGTGGATGCGGTCTGCCAGTTCGAATACATGCGGCATGTTATGACTGATCAGGAGCACAGGGAGCCCTCGGTCCCGGATCGTGCGAATCAGGTTCAGCACTTCGCCTGACTCGCGCACGCCGAGTGCCGCTGTCGGCTCGTCCATAATAACTAGCCGGCGAGCAAAAATCGCGGCGCGAGCGACCGCCACCCCTTGGCGCTGGCCGCCGGATAAATCTTCAACCGCGCTGTCAATCGATGGTAGCCGAAACTTCAGTTCCGCCATTTCTTTCTGCGCCTCGCTCTTCATTCTGCGCTTGTCCAGTAACCGAAACCAGGAACCCAGAATTCCTCGGCAGCGCACCTCTCTGCCTAGGAAAAGGTTAGTGGCAATGTCCAGAGCCGGAGCTACGGCAAGGTCCTGATAGACAGTCTCTATTCCGCGTTTTCTCGGATCCAGCGGGCTGGTGAAGTGAACCGGAACTCCGTCCAACAACACCTCGCCTTGGTCCGGAATAACGGCCCCGCACAAGACCTTGACCATCGTACTTTTGCCAGCGCCGTTGTCGCCAATCACGGCGAGCACTTCACCAGCGCGCAGCTCCAGGTTAGCGCCGTCCAGGGCCGTGACATGACCGTAGCGTTTGACGATGTTGCGGGCCTCCAGGACCATGGTGCCCTTAGCCGGTGTCCTCCTGCTCTCAGCCTGAACGCTCATCGTTGTTTCCCCCGGGATATCTGGTCGACAGCGACCGCGCTAATTACCAGCACGCCAGTCACCAGGTCTTGCCAAAGCGGATCAAATCCAGACAGTGTCAGACCGTTGCGCAAGACCGAAACGATTAAGGTTCCAACGATAGTACCCCAGATGCTCCCGCGTCCGCCGAAGAGGCTGGTACCGCCGATGACGACAGCCGTAATACTATCCAGATTTGCGTTCTGCAACGCATTCGGGTCAGCGTTCGGGATCCGCCCGAGCGCAAGCCAAGCTCCCACCCCGTACAAAAAGGCAGCAAAGACATAAACCGAAAGCAATCTGCTCTGCACCGGAATACCCACCAGCCGAGCAGCCGGACGGTTGTTGCCTATGGCATAAACGTGTCGTCCCCACGCCGTCTGGGTCAGCAAATACCAGACAAGCACATAAAGGCCAAACATGATAAGCATCCCGTAAGTGACGCCGCTGCCGTCCCTAATAGCACTATTTCCGGTCCAGCTTAGCAAATCGTCGGTGACCGGGAAGGCGCCTCCCTGCGCGATCAGGCGTGTCGCCGCGGTGACAATCCCCAGCAAACCTAATGTCACGATGAAGGGCGGCAGCCAAAGCCTGCTCACCAGTAGTCCGCTAATAACGCCCACCAGCGTGCACAGGAAAATCGCCAGTAAAAGACAGAGGGCCGGATTGTTGCCGTCGTTGACCAGTCGGCCGGCAACAATGGTCCCAAGCACAGCGATAGCTCCATTGGCAAGATCTATCCCGCCCGTGAGAATGATCATGGACTGCCCGATCGCCAATGTCCCGACGATCACGCTCTGCTGGATGATCAGCGACAGGTTCCCGACCGCCAGGAACGTATGGGTGCTCAGTGAAAAGATCGCGCAGAAAACCAGCAGGACAACCAGCGGACCGACCGCCGGAGTGGCAATGGCGCGGCCGAGCGAGACCGTGCCACGATTAATGGACGCAACTGCGTTTGGCGCCATGGATGGTCTACCTTGTCCCGGGACGGATCGCGAAGGGTTGCATCGATCGCCTGCCTGTTTAACCCCAGCAGTTCTCGACGCCAAACTTGGTGTCCTTGGAGGGCAGATCCGAAAACGGTTTGTCAGTGATCAGCTCTGCGCCAGTATCGATAAATCCGCTGGGTTTCTTTCCAGTCTTAGCAAAGTCGATGACGTAATCAACGCCGCGAGTAGCCATCTTCTTCGGAAACTGCATCACGGTGGCGGCAATCTTACCATCTTGAACGTACTTGACTCCAAGACGACCTCCGTCAATGGACGTCAAAACGATATCCTGCTGCTTGCCCGCCTTTTTGATCGCGGCGTAAGCGCCCTCCGCCGCCGGTTCGTTAATCGTGTAGACCACATTGATGTCCGGGTGGGCAGTCAGAAGGTTCTCCATGGCCGTTTGGCCCTCATCCAGGGCGCCATGGGTATTTTGCTTTCCAACAATCGCCGGATCCCCTTCTTTAATGCCGAACCCCTTCAAGAACCCGTCATGCCGCTGATTGTCTACCGAGCCGCCCGGCGTTCCATCGAGCATGGCAAGCTTGGGGGCCTTAGCTCCCAGAGCTTTTCTTGCGTATTGCCCTTGAAGCACGCCCGCCTGGAAGTTGTCTGTGGCAAGGGTTGCATCAACCGCATCCGCAGGATCGGTCGCTGTGTCCAAAGCGATGACCAGGATGCCTTTTTCGCGAGCTTTCTTGACCGCACCAAGGACTCCCGTGGAATTGGACGGCGTGATCAGGATCCCTTTGACCCCGGCGCTGATGAAATTCTCGATCGCCGCGACCTGTCCTTCATTGTCGCCGTCGAATTTTCCGAACCGAGCGAGAAGCTTTGCGCCCTTTTTTTCGGCTTCAGCCGTCGCCGCCTGGCGTAGTTTGACAAAGTATGGATTAACCTCGGTCTTGGTGACTAATCCGATCAATATTTCATCCTTGGAACCGGCGGCATTCGAGGAGGTCGGAAAGCCGGCTAAAGTCGCAAGCGCTAATAGCACAAAGACGCCAAACGTAAACCGCAAGCCGGCCCAGGCCCGGCGCAGGAATTGCGAAAAATTCTTCGATCTTGTTCGCTTGGTTCGTTCTGATGGTACGCTGGCGATGTTTTCGCCGACGTGCGTAAGACGGGGGGTCACGATATTCATGAAATTATCCTTCAATCTGGTTCTATAGTCGGTAGGTCCGGGTGAGAAAAGTAGCCATCACCGCAGAAAAGAAGACGGCTGGCCGTCCTGAGAACTCCATCTTCAAAACGGACAACGCTGAACAATCCTGGGGGAATGACATACAAAGAACTCCCGCCTTGACACCACCCTCTCAAACGGAAGACGCCGAGTCCGCTCCCTTGAGGCGTAAAGGAACGAAAGTCGGCCAACAGTCTGCCACCACCTTGGAAGTGTCAAGCATCGCAAGCGAACAGCCGCTTTCTGTGCGTGAGACCAAGCAAGCCGGACGGTTCGACTGGGCCTTTCCTCAAGCTCAACGATACCAATCGGCGCGAGTCAGTGGAAGACCGCTCCGGCCTTCACCGGGTTTCAGGAGCAGAGATTGGTAGACGTTCAACAATCCTGCCGCAAATCCGTAGGCTGATCCTGGCAGAAAGAGGCGCCACACGCGATAGATCGAATCATCCACCACCCGTAACGCCTGGTCGCGGCACGATTCCAGACGTCGTGTCCAGTGGCGAAGAGTGAGCGTATAGTGTTCGCGCAGACTTTCCACATCGCGCACTTCGAATCCGGCTTCTTCCGCATAACGAAGTGCCACGCTGATCGGCACCAGGTCACCGTCCGGAAAGACGAAGCGGCTGATGAACGTGGGGCCCTTCGGGCGCGGGTCGATGGCGCGATTTGCGATCCCATGATTGAGGAAGACTCCGCCCGGCGCCAACAAACGCCAGGCCTGTCGGAAATAAGAAAGTAGTTGGCTTTCGCCGACGTGCTCAAACATGCCAACACTCACAATTTTCTCAAAGCCGCTTACCTGATCCAGATCACGGTAATCACACACTTCGACGCGGCATCGGTCTTGCAACCCCACTCGCTTGATTCGCTCACCGGCGAGCGTTGCTTGATTTTTGCTGAGCGTGATCCCAAGAGCGTTCGCCCCGTACTTCTCAGCGGCGTGCAGGATGAGGCCACCCCAACCACAACCGATGTCGAGCAGGCGCTCTCCTGGGCGCAAACGCAGCTTGCGGCAAAGATAGTCGAGCTTTCGGGCCTGGGCCTCGTCGAGCCCCTCGTCCGGGCTCTCAAAATAGGCGCAGGAATAGACCATTTGCTGGTCCAGCCATAAGGCGTAAAACTCATTCGAAACATCATAGTGATAGGTCACGGCCTGCCGGTCGCGCTCGATCGAATGAAGTTCGCCCGTTAGTTCCGCCGGCGGCCGCTCGTTTCGCGGAACTCTCTCCAGGCGCGGAATGGCCAGCAGGTGCTTCCCGAGGCGAAGCATCGTCAGAGCAGGCCAGTGACGGCTGATCAAATAGTTCGCCAACGGCATCGCTGCCTCAATGTCTCCCTCCACATCAAGATCCCCGCTGATAAATGCTTCACTTAACGAAAGATCATTTGTGCTGGTCTTCAACATACGCCGCAAAGCGTCCGGGTGCTTGACGATCAGCGTGAAGCGAGGCGTATCGGTTTCGGAAGCCCACTGGCTCCCATCCCAAAAGGAAATGGCAAAGTCGCGGCGATGATAGTCAGCCAGCAAGATCCGGAAAATCGCCTGCGCCTGGGTCGTCCCGCTCTGCGCGGGCTGTGCTTGTCTGGTTAGTGGCGTGGTCATGAACCGTTTGGGTGGAAGCTTTCTTCTGACTACAAGTTATATCTCGGGACAGAATAAGTGTCTACTCACGGTTTGCACCGTGGTTGGGGGATTAGCTCAAGGCAAATTCTGACAGGCGTTTAGGCGGCATTGCACGCATCCGCTCATGCCTCCAGAGTGGCGCGTTCGCAAAAATGAGATATCTTCGCGATCTCATGCCACTACCTTCCGACGAAAAGCTTCTCGCGCTAAGCCACGATCTGCTTAAACAATTCGATACCATTTTCGGATTGCATCCGGGCTTTCGACCCGCTCACGCCAAGGGCGTCCTGTTCGCGGGAACCTTTACACCCACCTCCGAAGCGGCTGCTTTTTCGCGCGCACCTCACCTCAATCGCGAATCCACCCCAGTGACCCTGCGGTTCTCGAACTCCACGGGTATCCCTCTGATCCCTGATAATGATCCCAACGCAAATCCGCGCGGACTGGCGATACGGTTCAATCTCGCCGAACACGTGCATACCGATATCGTCAGCCATTCGACAGATGGATTTCCCACCAGAACAGGTCAGGAGTTTCTGGAGTTCCTGCAAGCAGTTGCTGCCAGCGACCCGTCCAAGCCATCGCCATCGCCGATAGAAATCTTCCTTGGCAGTCATCCCAAAGCGTTGGCATTCGTGCAGGCGCCTAAACCTTGTCCGTCCAGCTTTGCCAGAGAAACGTACTTCGGCGTGACCGCCATGCGATTCATCACCAGGGACAATGTGAGCCGCTACGGTCGTTACCGAATCACGCCAGACGCCGGAAATGACCACCTGGACGACGCCGCCGCTAAGAACAAGGACGCAAATTTCCTTTTTGACGAACTCACTGAGAGAATTGCCGGTGGTCCAATCAGCTTTCAGCTTCTGGTCCAAACGGCATCCGAGAGCGATATAGTCGACGACGCGACGGAGCATTGGCCGGCGGAGCGGCCCTTGGTCCATCTTGGGAAGATTGTTCTGGTGCGCCCGGTCCCGGAGAACGGGCATGAGCAGAAAAAAATCATCTTCGATCCCATCCCTCGCGTGGATGGCATTGAGCCGTCCGATGACCCCTTGCTTGAACTTCGAGCGGCGATTTATTTGCTGAGCGGCCGTCGACGCCGGCAAGCGCCCGACGCCTAGCTCCCTAGAGCAGCGAGGAGGGCTTCCAACTCGATCGTTGCGATGGTGGTGACCGAATCATTGAGCCCGTATGGTAGAACCAGTTGGCCTCTATGCACTAATGCTCCGCAAGTGTAAATCACGTTAGGCACATAACCGTCTCTCCGCTCGGGCGCCGTTTCCAGGAGTGGCTCTTTGAGCCGACCGAGCACCTCCGAAGGATCCTCGAGATCGAGAAGCGCAGCGCCCAGGCAGTATTTGCGCATCGGTCCGACGCCGTGTGTTAAAACAAGCCAGCCGGCCTCGGTTTCAATCGGTGAACCGCAATTCCCAATTTTCACGAATTCCCATGGCTGGCAGGGCTGCAGGAGGAGGCTTGGATCACGCCAGAAATACAGGTCCTCGGAGAACATCAGGAAGAGGTTCTGATCGTCGTAACGTGAAAGCATCGCGTACCGTCCATGGATCCTCTTGGGGAAAAGCGCCATTCCCTTATTCTGAATCGCAGGGCCGGCCAAGGTAGAAACTCGAAACTTAAGAAAATCCGAGGTGCTGATAAGTTGCGGCTGAATGAGCCGACCGTTGTATGCTGTATAGGTCGCGTAGTACGTTGCGCTTTGGTCTTCATCCACAAAGCGGACAAAACGGGCATCTTCCATCCCATTTGTTTCGTTCAGCGAGACAGGAAAGATCACGCGCCCAGAAATGGGAATCGCTGAATTAAAATTGACCTCGTAATTCGCTTCGACAAGCCAATGAAGGAACTCAATAGTGCGCCGGACATCCTCCGAATCTGGCTGTGCCTCGTGCGACGCACGGTGCATCGCGTCAAAGAGTTCTGATCGGGAGAACGCATGGCCAAGCCGATCCATCACGAATTTTGACCAATTGTTCCCCAGCCCATTCTCGTTCAACTTATGGGTAAAAATGCTCTTAGGAAGCGTTGGCTCCGGATCGACCTCGGGAGCCGTGGCAAGCCTGGAGGTCCGGTCCATTTCAAGAGCGTGATTCCGGCGAATGATCCCCGTTCGGAACTCTATGGAGGAAATATGACCTTCGCCCACAGCCCTCAGGCTCAGAACGAAGCGAAGCTCTCCCTCTTCAAGGTTCGTTTGGTCCGGATGCGGAACGATCGAAGGGTTGAACAAGGCCGCGGATTCAATCGCATACTCCCCCGTGAAGTAGGCACCAAGGACAAGCCTGCGGTTTTCTGAAAGGGCAGTATGCTTCGATACGTGAGCACGTACTCTGTCAAACTGGCGTAGCCACGCTCCGTCAAGGTCAGTATGTCGATCGCCTGATTCAAGGCGGAGGCGATCCAGCTGCGCTTTGACCTCGAATTCGCCGAGAGCGAGAATTCGTTCAATGATCTCTTTGACCCGGCCAGGGCCCGTTGGAAAAAAGGGCCGGATCAGCACTCGAGCGGCGTCAGGCCGGAACTCTATCCCGGCAGGAATGAGGTTCAAGATTTTGCTACCTTTTGAGTTTCGCTGAAGATCAGCGCTTGTGCCTGCTGCATCTCAGCGAGTGACAACAGGAAAGCAAGAGTTGATTCGGCGCCTTGATTTTGGTTCACCCGATCCGAATGCAAAGCGTCGCGACATCCTCCAGTCGTAGGATCGTAGAGCGATAACTCAAGATCGTTGCGTCCAAGAAACCATTCAAAGCACCGCCTGGCCGCACGGTGCCAAACCTTGTCTTGAGTCAGCGCGTACGCCTCCAGACACGCCGAAACCATGGCGCAGGCTTCCAGCGGTTGCTGATCAAAACGGGCCGCCGGGGTACCGCGCCGGCAGAAACCATTACTGCCGATCGGCGCAAAATGGCCCAAAGGCGATTTCTGCATCTCGACTAGCCAGAGGAGCGATTTTAACCCTGTCTCCACCACTTCTCCTCTTGAGGTCCAGTATCCGCTTAGGATCATGGCATGAGAAAGTTTAGCATTATCGTAGGATGCAACGGGTTCGAACCATACCCAATCGTCCGTGGCGTTCCGCTGGAAAAGAGCCATTAACTGGTCAGTTAAAACTTCTCGCAGTCGACCGGCAATTCGATCTCCTGCGAACGCGCGCAGATATTCGTGAATCGCAAGGAGTGTCAGCGCCCAGGCCCGTGGCGAGGTGAATCTCTCGACGGCCGGAAGCCCTCTTTGAAATAATAATGCGCACAGATTTCGATGGCCGTCATTTCGAGATCGACCCAACGCCGTCCCTGCCGCCCAAAGCGCGCGCGCGTGGCTGTCCTCTGATCCGGCGCGTTCCAGCCACTGACGCTGATGGCTCATAAAATTTCGAAAAAGACCGCTTTCCTGATCGAAGGCGTACCACAAAAACGCCAGGTAAACACTTGTTAGCAACTCGAGTTGCAGCTGCGTTACAGCGCTCGACGTTTCCTGCAGTAATAAGGTGAGGATGAAAGCGCGTGCATTGTCATCTGTGCAGTATCCTTCCGTGAAGTTCGGCACGTTGAAGATCGCATGCTGAAAAATTCCGGTGTTATCGGTCATTCGAAGCAAATGATCCAGTTTCAGAGGCGGCAGTTCATAAGGCCTGTTATCCAGCGTACGAACTGCAAAGGCCTTTCGCGCAGGCCTGCTTAAGCGGGTCCGGGCTCGTTGGAAACTTTCCATGTGCCGGTGCGCGACTGCTGGCCAGATCATCTCCCGCCCTAATTTCCATGCTCGTTTGCGAGTCGCCGTCATCAGGACCGGATCGCACAGAAATCGATTCACCCCCTCGGCAATTGCGTCAGGATCCGAAAACGGGACCAGTATTCCGCGTTGGTCGGCCAGCAGTTCCTGCGCATGCCAATAAGGCGTAGAAACTACCGCTTTTCCTGCGCCAAAGGCGTAGGCCAATGTGCCGGAGGTGATTTGTGATTCATTGAGATAAGGCGTGATATAGATGTCGGCTGCGCCAATGAAATCCTTGAGCTCTTCCTGAGTTACGAAACGATTATAAAAAATGACGTTTGATGCCACACCCCGATCCTCCGCGAGGCGTTCCAGCTTGAGCCGATACGATTCTCCGTCGCGCGCGATCAAGTTGGGGTGGGTTGCCCCCAAAACGATATAAACGACGTCCGAATGCCGCGCGAGAATGGATGGCAAGGCCTCGATCACGTGTTCTATCCCTTTGTTTGGAGACAACAGCCCAAAAGTCAGCAGCACGATCTTTCCTTCGACTCCAAACTGATCCTTATTGTAATTTGGATCAATAAAGGGGATGTCGGGAATGCCATGAGGGATAACGTCAATCTTTTCCCGAGCGGTACCATAAATCTCTTGGAGAAAGGCTTTGCCGCGTTCGGCCATCACGATAAACCGGTTGGAAAGTTCATCCAGTTGCTTCATGACGGCGCGTTGATCTGGAGTCGGATCCCGCAAGACCGTGTGTAAGGTCGTGACCACCGGTACGTTCAGGTCGCGCAACAGGGCCAGGATGTAGCTGCCCGCTGGCCCTCCGTATATCCCGAATTCATGTTGAACCGACACCACTTCAACGTTGTTAACATTCAAAAAATCAGCGGCTCGCTGATAAGAGTCGAGTTCCTTTTCGTCAAACTCAAAATGAATCAAGGGAGGATAGTCATAGCCTTCCGGACGATCATTGACCGCGCCCACGATGCATTGCCACTCCGGAAAGGTTGTCGCGATCGCTTCACAGAGGTCAGCCGTGAATGTCGCAATTCCGCATTGACGAGGAAGATGATCCCCGACAAAAGCTATTTGTTTGGTGGTGACACCGGCTTCCATTGGCACGCGATCTGATGAACTCAAACTGCTCTCGCTACCTTAGATCGTGCGCCAAGGGTCCACAATCCAACATCTTTTTTCAGCCATCCCCTGGAGGCTCAAAAGCCAGAGGAACAAGACAAATCCAATTACGCGGGCTGGCTGCTGTGCAATCCCGGCAACCGGAGAATGCCGGTCGCTGCGCGGATTTCTCGACGGAGCTCGCCCAGCATCTCACGAGTCACTTCGATTTGCTGGGCTCTGCGCAATGTCCATTGTTGCGCGACAGCCTCCAGACGATGACCGGCAGTAGTGATATAAATGACAGCCAGCTCCGTCAGACTGGGATCGGCAAGTTTCGTCGCAAGGCGGCGTTGCGCTTCGTTGAGTTCGCAAAGGACGATCTTTTCTGTCGGGACGCGCCTGAGTTTTCTGGCCAGTCCCAGCTTTGCCAGGGTCCAGATGATCCACTTCGTCGGATCAAACTGCCATGGCTTTACCCCATTGCGATAGTCGTACTGAAACTCGTGATGATAGTTATGGTACCCCTCTCCGAACGTCACCAGCGCCATTAACCACGAATCGCGAGCGCTGCATTTGGAGGAATACGGACGCGTTCCTAAGTAATGACAGAGCGAATTGATACAAAAGGTGCAGTGCTGCAGAATGACCACCCGCGCCACGCCGGCGATCAGGAAAGCGCCTAGAGCCGAAACCCAACCGCCCCAGATAAAGCCGATTGTTGCCGGAAGAAGAAATGCTACGCTCGCCGCTATCCAGTGGATGTAGCGGTTCTGCCAGTTGACCAGCGAATCCTTCTGCAAATCAGCGACGTTGTCGAATGGCGGCGGAGGATCGAGCTTGAAAAGCAGCCAACCGATATGGGCGTGAAAAAGCCCCTTAGAAATGCAGTAAGGGTCCTCCTCGTGGTCAACGTGCTTATGGTGACTACGATGCTCGCATGCCCATAAAAGAGCGGAATTCTCAAAGGCTCCCGCTCCAAAAATCAGCGTGAAAAGCCGCACTACCCAGTGTGCCTGGAAGGTGAGATGTGAAAAAAGCCTGTGATAGCCGACCGTAATGGAAAAACCGCAGGTGCAGAACATCGCAAAGAAAAGCACGATCTGGAATGAATCGAGACCGAAACAGACCAGGTAGGCCGGAACCGCCGTAAGGGAAAGAAAGAGGGTTCCGATAAGAAACGAACTAATTAGCCAGTTGACTTTTTCGAATGGAATTCTTGCGAACATAAATTATGGAGGTTTAGGCTCTCCGCAGTTCTCGAATTGCGAGGTAGAGCTTAGCCCTGATGCTGTTCAATACGGCGCCCTCTACTACACCCTCTCCCGGTGACTCACAAGCGATTCCTCCGCCCCTCAGCGCGAGCCTATCCCTTCTTGGGGGCAGCTCTTGCAAAAGTTCTACGCCTCAACTATGGAGTCGTCCAATGATGCGCTTACTACAAGCGGTCGGGCAAAACACGCTGGCGACCGTCGCCGGTCTCGGTGACTTTGCCACCTTCGCGTCGCGCGCGATCGTCGCGACGCCGGATACCCGCTACTTGGGACGCCGCTGGGTGCGAGCCGTGCACGAACAGGGTGTTCGCTGTGTCCCGGTTGTGACGATCGTGGGATTGTTTACTGGACTCGTGCTTGGGCTTCAAGGTTATTACGTTCTCACTCGCTTCGGCTCGACGGGAGCATTGGGCACGTTTGTCTCGCTGACGCTCACGCGGGAGTTAGCCCCGGTGCTCGGCGCCCTGATGATCATTGGGCAGGCCGGCTCTGCCATCGCCGCGGAAATCGGCATTCATCGCAACAGCGAACAAATCGACGCCCTCACTATGATGGGGATTGATCCACTCGGTTATCTGGTGACGCCCCGCCTCCTCGCGGCAGTGATCGTTTTCCCGATTTTGACAGTGGCTTTTACCCTGGTCGGTCTGGCTGGCGGATACCTCTCGGCATCGGTCTTGCTTGGCTTGGATGCCGGCGTTTATTGGTCGGCCGTCTATGCGGCGATTCAGTACACCGATTTTCGCGAATGCCTCCTCAAAGCGCTTGTTTTTGGTGTAATTGCTGTAGTCATCTGCTGTCATAGCGGCTTCACCACACACCGGCGGACCGGAGTTTCGGGATCCCGCGCCGTGAGCGTCTCGACCACCAGGGGGGTCGTTCTGGCAAGTATTGCCACCCTCGCCGCAGACTATTTGATCACCTCGTTTCTGGTATGATCGGACCGCTGTCAGCGCCAATTCTGCAGGTCACGAATCTCCGCAAACATTTCGGCGATCATGTTGTCCTGGCCTCGGTCAGTCTGGCTGTGCCACGCGGCAGTATTATTTCCGTGCTCGGACGGAGCGGGACAGGCAAATCGGTCTTTCTGAAATGTCTTGCTGGTCTTTTAAAACCGGACGCGGGCGAAGTTCGCTTTGAACTGGGTGCCATTGAGGGGTTTGGTGGAGGGTGCAGTTATTTATTTCAGGGCAATGCGCTCTTCGACTCTATGACCGCCCTCGAAAACGTTGCCCTTCCTTTGGAGCAAACGACCCGGTTACGCCGGCGCGAGATCGTACAAGCAACTCGCGACGCATTGAAAAGCCTCGGATTGGATAAATTCGGGGATTATTTTCCAGCTCAGCTCTCCGGCGGTATGCAAAAACGCCTCGCCTTGGCTCGAGCGCTGGTCACGCGTCCCGAACTGGTCCTTTTCGACGAACCAACAGCCGGCTTGGACCCTCCCGCCCGCCATGCAGTTTTTGAGATGATCGTTCGCTACAGGCAAAAGTTTGATTTCACCGCGCTCGTGGTCACGCACGATATCTCTGAGGCGCTCGCCGCCAGCGATCGCGTGGCGCTCCTCGAGGAAGGCCGCCTTCATTTCGAGGGAACACCGGCCGAGTTTGCGGCTTCGGACGATTGCATTGTACGAAGCTTTGGCGACAGTATCGTCACACTGCCAACAGACTTGGACGAATAGCCTGTCTTTACCATGAAGCAATCAAACATCGAACTCTCTGTTGGCGCGTTTGTTTTGCTGGGAATCGCCGCCATTGTCTGGTTCGCCATTCAAGCCGGCGCGGGCGTGAGCATTGGAAGTTCGACTTACGAAGTGAATGCCAGATTCACCAATATCACCGGACTCAAGGCCGGCAGCCAGGTTTTCATCGCAGGCGTACCAGTCGGAAGCGTGGATAAGATTGATCTCGATTCCCATTACGCTGCCGTCGTGCGCCTCCACGTGAAGCAAGAGGTACACCTGCCCTCCGACACGATTGCCTCGATCAAAACCAGCGGACTTATT
>JAFAKL010000514.1 GCA_019235445.1 Verrucomicrobiota bacterium
GAGCGGTCGTAGACGGGTCGAGGCGCAATCCCCTCTCCCTCAAGCAATCGTGCTCGTTCGCGTGGTCGTCCTCCTCCTTGGTCTTTGCACATTCACCCGAAGAAATCGAGTACGAGAACGACGACGAGAGCGAGGACGGGGAGGGCTGGCTGAGCGCCCGACCCTTTCTAAGCCGGTTGGCTCAGCTTTTGTTCCTGCTGCAGGGAATAGCTGTTCGCCGACGGTGCCTTCATGACAAAGGATCTCACGTCGACACCCGGTTTTTTCCTTTGCTGAGCTTGCTCCCGGAAGACCGCCTGAGCATCCACGCGCTCGTCCTCCACGGCCCTCCGAACATAGGTTAGCTGGTCGCGCTGTTCGCGCGCCTTGACATTGTCTCTCCAATAAACGTCGAGGATTTGATCGACCCTCTCGCGCAATTCCGGGTCCTCCACTGGAAAACAGACTTCGACGCGCCGGAAGAAATTTCTCGCGGTCCAGTCCGCACTCGCGAGATAGATTTCAGGCGCGCCAGCGTTTTCGAAGCGGTAAACGCGGCTGTGCTCTAGAAATCTGCCGACGATGCTGCGAACGACGACGTGCTCACTCACTTCAGGCAGGCCCGACCGCAAAGAACAGACACCTCGGACCAATAACCGGATCTCCACCCCAGCCTGGGAAGCCAGATAGAGAGCGTTGATCACTTCTTCGTCTACCAGCGCGTTCACCTTGACGAAAATGGCAGCCGGCCTGCCGTTTTTTGCGTGGTGCGTTTCGCGATGAATCATTTCCAGGACAAATTCGTGAAGCGTTTCTGGCGCCGCCTTCAGCTTTTTCAATTCGGGAAAAACTGCCACCCCGGTCAACCAGTTAAAAAACTCCGCACTGTCGTTGGTAATTTCCGGCTCACATGTAAGCAGTCCGAAATCTTCGTAAATTCGAGCGGTGACTGGATTGTAGTTCCCGGTCCCAAGGTGCAGGTATCGGCGGATACCGTCCTCTTCCCTGCGCATTACGAGGGTAAGTTTGGCACGCGTAATTAATCCGGCGATCCCGTAGACCACGTGAGCGCCAGCTTCCTGGAGCAATTTGGCCCATTTAATATTTGCCGCTTCGTCGAACCGAGCCTTCAGTTCGATCACTACCGTCACCTGCTTTCCACTCTGAGCAGCTTCGGCCAGTGACGCCACGATCGGAGAATCGCCGCTGGTCCGATAGAGCGTTTGTTTGATCGCTAAAACATTCGGATCTTCCGCCGCCTGTTCGATGAAATCGAGCACTGTCTGAAAGCTTTCATAGGGATGATGTACCAGGATTGGTTTCCGTCGGATTTGCGAAAAAATGTCCTCCTCGTGGGCTGGTGCGGTCACGACCGCGGGGACAAAGGGACGGAACTTGAGGTCAGGCCGGTCTACTTCGGAGATGACCGGCATCAAACGTAGAAAATTGATCGGTCCGTCGATCTGGTAGAGGTCTTCGCGGCTCAGGCCAAACGTCTGCAGCAACTGATCGGTAACGTGGGGAGGACACTCCCGTTGGAGTTCCAAGCGGACGGCGGCTCCACGATTCCGTTTCCGTAACTCAAGTTCAATCGAGGTCAGCAGGTTGTCTGTCTCTTCCTCGTCGAGGTAAAGCTCACTGTTCCGAGTGACGCGAAACTGGTAAGCGCCCTTCACCTTGACGCCGTGAAAGAGAGAGGCAACATGGGCCTGGATCAGGTTGCCGATAAAAATGTGCCGGTAGACACCCTTCTCCCCGGCCTTGTACAAGAGCAGGCGGGGTAACATCCGCGGCACCTGAACCAAGGCGAGATTGGCACTGATGGGGGCATTTGCGAGTTCTACGGCAACGTTCAGGCTTTTATTCAAGAGCTGCGGAAAAGGATGAACCGGGTCCACCGCCAGAGGGGTGAGCACAGGGTAGACCGATTTTTCAAAGTACTTTGCGTAATATTGCTTTTCGGCCGGCGTGAGCTCGTCGTAACGCGGGAAGAAAATATTGTTTTTTTCCAAGGCAGGGACCAATTGCTCGCTCCAGGTGCGATACTTGTCATCGATCATTTTGCGCACTCTTGATGAGATGGCCGCCAGCTCTTCTCCGGGGCTCATTCCATCCGGGCCAGGCGCACTGACTTTGCTTTGTTCCTGCTGCCTCAGTCCGGCAACTCTTATCTCAAAAAATTCATCGAGATTTGAGGCAACAATGCAAAGAAATCTCAAGCGTTCGAGAAGCGGGTTACTTGGATCCTGAGCCTCTTCCAAAATACGCTCGTTGAACTCCAGCAAGCTTAGCTCACGGTTGCTGTAAAGCGAGGGATCTGATAGCGCGGTGGAGTTTTCTTCTTCCATAGAGCGGGTTTTCATGACCTTTTTTTCCACTTTATTGCTCACGCCTGCTCGAGTCACGCGGGCTCTTCCCGTA
>JAFAKL010000087.1 GCA_019235445.1 Verrucomicrobiota bacterium
GGCATTCCCGTGATTCTGCTCGATCGCCGCGTCGATCCAGTGGCAAAACCAGGAGTCGACTATCTTACCTTTATTGGCTCGGACTTTGTGGATGAAGGAAAGCGCGCGGCGGATTGGCTGGCAAAAAAGACGGACGGAAAAGCCACCATCATCGAGCTCCAAGGCACCACCGGATCGTCGCCGGCGAACGATCGCCACACCGGTTTTGTCGAGGGAATCAAAGACCATCCGGACATGAAAATAGTAGCTTCTCAATCGGGTGATTTTGCCCGTGACAAAGGGCGCCAGGTCGCAGAAACGTTGCTCCAGGCCCACCCTGACGTGACCGCCGTTTATGCGCACAATGATGAGATGGCGCTTGGCGCAATCGCAGCCTTGGAAGCAGCAGGCAAAAAGCCGGGCTCGGACGTGATTGTAGTTAGCATCGATGGAGAGAAGGACGGCTTGCAAGCGATCGCGGACGGAAAGCTCGCCTGCTCGGTGGAATGCAATCCCCGCCTGGGCAAGAAGGCATTCGAAGTCATCGAAAAATATGCCAAGGGGGAGAAAATTCCTACCTGGGTAAAGAGTGACGATCGGCTCTTCGACGATTCAAACGCAAAGGAAAACGTAGCCACAGCCTACTAAAATCCTCGTTGGATGCCGGCGTGCAGCCTTCCCTGCGCGCCAGCCTCTAATTCCGCCCAACCTCGCAAGGCCCCGTATCTCCCCAGACAGCAAATTCCAGCGCAGCGCCAAGACCAAACTGACTGCGCCCGCCGAACGTTGAACGCCCAAAGCCCCCATGCCAGCACCGACGCAGCCGCTGCTCCAAATGAGCGGCATCGACAAGCACTTTAGCGGTATCGCCGCATTGTCGAGCGCTTCGCTCAATGTCGGCAGAGGCGAGGTTCACGCTCTCATTGGCCAGAACGGCGCCGGCAAATCGACGTTAATAAAAATCTTAACCGGGTACTATACCAAAGACGCTGGCGAGATCCTCTTTGACGGGCAACCATTTGCAGTTCACTCACCAAACGCGGCGCAGGCGAATGGGATCAGCACGATCTATCAGGAAATCAATCTTATTCCGTACCGCTCCGTGGCAGAAAATATTTTCCTGGGCCGCGAACATCGCCGATTCGGTCTATTAGACTGGCGACGCATGGCTTCGGAAGCGGAAGAGCTGCTTCTCCGCTTCAACCTCAAAATAGACGTTCATCAACCCTTATCGCACTATAGCACCGCGATTCAGCAGATGGTCGCGATTGCGCGCGCGGTCAGTTTCCAGGCCAGGCTTGTGATCATGGATGAGCCGACCTCATCCTTGGACGACCACGAGGTGGCCGTGCTGTTTGAGGTTATTCAGCAGCTGAAGTCTTCCGGAGTTTCCGTCATTTTTGTCAGCCATAAGCTCGACGAATTGTATGTAGTTTGCGAACGCGTGACCGTCATGCGCGACGGTCGAACAGTTCTCTCGGGCTCTCTGGGGAGCCTTTCCAAACTCGATCTGGTGACAACCATGATCGGCCGCGCGCTCGATTCCGCCACGGGCGAACAGACAGGCTTTAGGCCGGGTTCCGACACTGCTCCCATGGAAGAAAGTGAGCCGCTCCTTCGCGTTCGGAATCTTTCCGTGGGGAGAAAGGTCGCGAGCGCGAGTCTCGATTTGCAGCCCGGCGAGATTGTCGGTTTGGCCGGGCTGCTTGGCTCAGGCAGAAGTGAAATCGCGCGAACCATCTTCGGCGCCGAAAGCGCCAGCGCCGGTGAGATGATATACCAGGGGACCGCTTTTGCGCCCAAATCGCCCGCCAATGCCATTTCCTCCGGAATCGGCTTTTGTACGGAAGACCGAAAAATGGACGGCATTGTGCCGGAAATGTCGGTACGCGAAAATTTGACTCTTGCCCTGCTCCCCCATCTGGCGCGAGCCGGCATCGTCAATGAAGAGGCACAGAGGTTGGTCGTCGCTAAGTTTATCAAAACGCTCCAGATCAAATGCTCGAGCCCGGAACAACCCATCCGCGAGCTTTCTGGAGGAAACCAGCAGAAAGTGCTTCTAGCACGCTGGCTCTGTTTAAATCCAAAACTGCTGATTTTAGACGAACCGACACGCGGGATTGACGTAGGAGCCAAAAGAGAAATCCAGAACCTGATCAGTGAATTGGCAACCGGCGGACTCGGCGTCTTGATGATTTCCTCGGAGATGGAGGAACTTGTTGAAGGCTCGGATCGGGTCTTCGTGCTTCGCGAGGGGCGAACGGTGGCGGAGTTTAACGAACATCCAATCTCCGAAGACGCCATCATGGCCGCCATGGCTGACGGCATCTCGGCACTCAAAAGTACAGCCCCAACTCCCACGTCCGTTGCCGCCGTCACGCGTGGAAACGCGATCCAAGTCTTGAACGGGGCCAGCCCGATGGCGGCTTCGCCTCCGGAAGCGAAGCCTCTCCTGCCTTCTGACCAGTCGCCGGCACAAATCCCGGCGGAGACGAAAACCGGTCGACTGGGTAACTGGGCTGAACGGATGCGCCGTCAAGGTGTTCTCATTGCGTTGTTGGCTTTAATTGGATTCAATCTGGCTTTCACCCCTCACTTCCTGAGCTGGCAGACTTTCAACGTCAATTTGACCCAGGTTTGCAATATCGTCATCGTCGGGGTGGGGATGACCCTGGTCATCGGTACCGGTGGGATCGATTTGTCTGTGGGCTCGTTGATGGCAATTGCCGGCGCGATAGCCCCCATCATCTTTCAGAACAAAATCGTCTCGCTTCCAGCAGCGCTCGGCATCGGCTTGGCATTTGTGGTTCCTGTTCTGGTCGCGGGCGCTTTTGGATGGTTTAACGGTTGGCTGATTACGCGCTTCCGGATTCAGCCGATCGTCGCGACGTTGATCCTCTTCATTGCCGGACGGGGAATTGCGCAAGTTTCTACCAACGGTAATTTGCAGGCCTTCAATGCTCCGGCCTTCCAGGTCATCGGACTAGGGCGCCCTTTTGGTGTGCCTGTTCAGGCTCTCATCATGTTTTTTTTCGTAGCCGTCGCGGCCTGGATGTTGCGATTCACGATTTTTGGGCGCGAACTGCTGGCCACGGGAGGCAATGAAGAAGCAGCTCGGCTCGCCGGGGTGCCCGTGAATAGAATCAAACGAGTCGTTTATGCGATCAGCGGTCTCTGTGCCGGGATGGCTGGTTTGATCGTCATCGCAATCAATTCCTCCTCGGACGCGAATCTCGTCGGGCTTGGCATGGAGCTGGATGCGATCGCGGCCGTTTCCGTCGGCGGCACACCCTTTACGGGAGGGCGGGCGTCGGTACTCGGAACTCTGGTCGGTGCACTGATCATTCAACTGGTTCGATACACCCTGCTGGCCAACGGAATACCGGACGCGGCAGCCTTGGTGGTGAAGGCATCGATCATTCTTGGGGCGGTTTTCATTCAAGCGAAAGGACGGTCGCGATGAGCACCACCAAGGGCCAAAGTGCCCGTGCCCGAAGCAGCCGGCATCTGGCGCTGATCAGTCAGAGCAGCGTGCTGATCGCACTGATTCTCCTGATTCTCTTCGGCGCCGTTCGTTACGAAAAATTTTTGAGCCCATTCAACATCCTGACCGTGCTCCGCTATAATTCGATGTTCGCCCTGGTCTCGCTCGGCATGTGCTTTGTTATCATGAGCGGCGGCATTGACCTGTCGGTGGGCACTACCGCTGCGCTTGGAAGTGTCGTCTCGGCCTTGCTCAGTCCGTACGGCGCCTGGATTGGCCTGGTGGGCGGAATGGGCGCAGGAGCCGTCGTCGGAATGATCAACGCTCTGGCCATCACGCGGCTGAACATTCCCCCGTTCATTTCCTCCTTAGCTGCGATGCTGGCCGCACAGGGTTCTGCTCTCCTGCTCGCTCAGAATCAATCCGTTTCGGTTTCTTACGATACAGACTTCACGGTCATCGGTCAGGGCGATTGGCTTGGATTTCCCATTCCTGCCTGGATTGCCTCGATTGCCTACCTTTTGGGATCCTTATGCCTCAACCTGACGGCCGGAGGACGCAATGTGCTCGCCATAGGTGGTAATGAGGAAGCCGCCAGGCTGATGGGCTTGCGCGTCGACAGGGTGAAATCTTTTGTCTACCTGGCCAGCGGGACTCTGGCTGGGTTGGCCGGAGTAATTTTAGCCTCACAGTTTGGAGCCGGCCAACCCGTCGAAGGCGTAGGCTGGGAGCTATTTGCCATCGCGTCGGTAGTTGTCGGTGGAACATTGCTCACCGGAGGGCAAGGCTCCGTCATGGCGACTTTGGCCGGGGTAATGCTGTTGGGCTTGATTTTTAATATCTTGAACTTTGAGAACGGCCTGGGGTGGATCAGCCTTTCCGCCTATTGGCAGTCAGTGATACGAGGGCTGTTTTTGATGGTCGTGGTAATTTTCCAATCGCGTCTGGTCGTGAAGCGCCAGCGTGCGTGATCGTCGGGTTGACCGCGCAACGCATATAGGAACGGTTGCGAGCAAATGACTATCGGACAAAGTCCTCACGGTTTGTACGGCTTTGTGGCTTTGCCTTACTTCGGAGTACCTGCGGAGGCGACATCGGAGCGGTTCCACCAGCCGCCCCCGAGCGCTTGAAATAGCGCAGCGGTGTCAGCGAAGCGGTTGGCCCGGGCCTGAACGAGACTGACGATTGCCTGCTGATAGGTCTGCTCGGCATTGATGAACAAAGATAAGCGACCTGGCCTAGTTCCAACTGGCGCTGGGTAATCTTGAGCGTCGCAGCAGCGGCGCGTTTGGCGGCGACGGCCGCAGTCAAGGCGTTTGCGTCGGATTGAAGTGCACGCAGCGAGTCGGCGACGTTCTGGAAGGCGGTTATTACCGTACTGCGATACTGCGCCACCGCCTCGTCAAAGGCGGCCCGCGCGGCTCGTTCCCGATGAAGCAGGGAAAGTTCCGGTCGCTGCCGCATTCGTAGAGATTGCCGGCCGTCTGACTGCCGATTGCGGCTTGGACTGTCGAATTGATATCGCCCGGCGCCAGGCCGTAGCGTGCAGCAACGTTGCGGTCGATGTCGATATTGACCGTAGGCTGCCCAAACGCGTCGAAGACGGAGAGGTCAGTCATGCCCGCCACTGTCTGCAAGACTGTCTTGATCTGGTAAGCGGTTTTCTGGAGCGCCTCAAGGTCATTGCCGAATAACTTGATCGAGTTCTGGCCTTTTACCCCCGAGGCAGCTTCTTCAACATTGTCCTCAATATTTTGAGAGAAGTTGAAATCTATACCCACGAACGGCCACCGCAGAGCGGCACTGATCTGTTCGGTGAGCTTTTCCTTGTTGACGCCGCTGGGCCACGTATCGAAGGGTTTGAGAGGAACATCGAGCTCGAGATTGAAAAAGCCTGTGGTGTCGGTCCCGTCGTCTGGGCGTCCGAACTGCGAGAGGACGGTCTGAACCTCCGGGAAGCTTCCAATGATCTGTCGCATCCTGTTGGAGTAGCCTTCGGCTTCCTCCAGAGAGATCGTCGGGGGAAAGCTTGCACGGATCCAAAAGTTACCTTCCTCAAGTTTGGGCAGAAATTCGAGTCCGAGCGAGCGCGCCGCAACGACCGACAAGATCACGAGCACCGCTGCGCCGCCCAGGGACACTATCCGGTTCGCGAGCGTGAACTCCAGGGATTGGGCCGAATCCAGGTGCAGTACTTCCTGAAAGTGCTTGTCCATCACGTCAATCATGCCATTGCAGAATCTTCAAAGGGCAAACAGCAAGATGAGGAGGACGAAGTGAACAGGACATTCTGGCCGTCGTCAGTGACAAACATGCCTTTCTTGGTGATTTTGTCGGTCTTCATTTTCGGAGGAACTGTGAATGATTAGAGTCGAATTTGCGCCTTATGTATGAGCCGAACCAAATCTGTCTAATTCTACCTCGTCACCTTCATTGGCACATTTTTTAAGCCAAAAACTTGCCCCGCCGCGGGATTGGCAAGAGCAAAACCCTTCTCTGTGAGCCCGTCTGATCGCAATTGGATCAGGACGTTGGGTAAGGATTCGAGTCAAAAACTCCTCAATAACGGGCTCGGCGGCGTGATTTCCGCGGCGCATTCACGAGCTATAACCGAAAGTTGTGGATGAGGAGATAAAGAAAGGCGCATCCTTTCAG
>JAFAKL010000337.1 GCA_019235445.1 Verrucomicrobiota bacterium
CGGCGGGTCGGCGTAAGTGAAAAGCCTCGCTTTGCTCCTGAAACGTCAACTCGCCGAGGGCGAGACTTTCCCACCGGCCGATACGCCGATACGTTTCTTCTGCTGCTGCTACGCTTTCCAGACCGTCTTTCCAGCGACGATGGTGCGGACCGCGCGCCCTTTCAGTTCCCAGCCATCAAATGGCGTGTTGCGGGAACGCGAAAAGGAGTTCTCTCTATGGAATGTCCATTCCAGATTTGGATCGATAATGGTGATGTCCGCATCTGCGCCTGTGCCAAGTGTTCCCTTCGAGAGCCGCAGCAGGGTTGCCGGATTCACGGTATACATCGTAATCAATCGATTGAGGTCGATTGCCTTCGTGCGATGAACCAGGATCGTGAGGAACAGCCCGAGTTCCGTCTCCAAGCCGAGAATGCCGAAAGGTGCGCGGTCAAATTCCACCTCCTTTTCGAAAAACGCGTGCGGCGCATGATCGCTCGCCAGAATCGTGACGGTGCCGTCCGTCACTGCTTCGATGAGCGCCTCAACATCCTGGCGAGTCCGCAGCGGGGGATTCATCTTGTAGTTGGTGTCAAAAGAGCTGAGGAATTCGTCGGTGAGCGCAATGTGATGCGGGCAAAGTTCGCCTGTCACCGGGATCCCGCGAGCTCGCGCGTCTCTCAGCAACCGGACACTGCCGCCGGAGCTGAGATGCTGGCAATGGATCCGGGTGTGGCAAAGATCGGCCAGAAGAATGTTGCGTGCGACGACGATTTCTTCCGCGGTGCGTGGCCACCCAGGCAGGCCGAGGACGGTGCTCCAGTATCCCTCGTGCATGACCCCGTGACCCGCCATATTGTAATCCTCGCAATGATCCATGACCGCAAGATCAAACATTCGCGCGTACTCGACTGCACGCCGCATCACTTCGTGGTTCTGGACGCAGCGACCATCGTCAGTGATCGCAACGATTCCGGCTTGAACCATGGACCCGATAGGAGCCATTTCTTCTCCGTTCAAATCCTTGGTGATCGCCCCGCTGGGAAAGACGTTTATTGACGCATTTGCGCGGGCGCGATCCCTAATCCAGGCAATTGTGCTCGGGTTATCCGCCGGTGGATCGGTGTTTGGCATACAGACGATGGACGAGAAGCCGCCCGCCGCCGCCGCCTGACTTCCGGTCTCCAACGTCTCCTTGTGGGACTGGCCTGGTTCGCGCAGGTGAACGTGGATGTCGATCAGCCCCGGTGTTACGACCAGGTCGCGCGCGTCGATCGTTTCGCATTCACCGCTTGGCGGCCGGGCAGATATCCGGCGATCCACAACGTAAAGTTCCGCAATCTCATCCCGGTCGTTCGACGGGTCGATAATCCGGCCATTCTCGATAATCAGGTCCATCATCGAACCTTTCTCACCACCGTGCTGCACAAGTAGAGGACCGCCATGCGCACAGCCAGTCCGTTTGTGACCTGAGCAAGGATTACGCTTTGCGATCCGTCGGCAATTTCACTGTCAATTTCCACGCCTCGATTGATTGGTCCGGGGTGCATGAGGAGACAGCTTGGTTTCAGTTTTGCGCCCCTCGCTTTCGTCAGCCCGAAGAACCGAATGTACTCGCTGAGATTCGGAAAATATTCTTTCCGCTGACGTTCGTGCTGAATTCGCAAGAGATTAATAACGTCGGCAGTTTCAAGAATATCGTCGATGTGACGGGCTACGGCGACACCCATCTCCTCGAAGGAACGTGGAACGAGAGTGCTCGGGCCCACTAAGGTGACATTCGCTCCCATTTTTTTGAGGGCCCAGATGTTCGATCGCGCCACCCTGCTGAAAAGAATATCTCCGACAATCGCAACCTCCAGATCTGCAATTTTTCCCAGGTGCTCCCGTATCGTAAAAACATCCAGGAGTGCCTGCGTCGGGTGTTCATGAGCACCATCTCCAGCATTGATGATGCTCGAGTCCAGCCGATTTGCGAGAAACTGTGGTGCACCTGCCGAACTGTGACGCAAGACAATGATATCAGCGTGCAATGCTTGCAGATTAAGCGCCGTATCTTTGAGCGTCTCTCCTTTTTGCAGGCTTGAGGTCGTCGCGGAAATATTCACCACGTCGGCACTGAGCCGAAAAGCTGCCAGCTCAAATGAAGTCCGCGTTCGCGTACTGGGCTCCGCGAAAAAGTTAACCATGGTCTTTCCCCGCAAGGCAGGAACCTTCTTTATATCGCGCGCGCTGACTGTCTTGAAGGCAGCGGCGGTGTCCAGGATCATTTCGATTTCGCCGACTTCCAATTCGCGAATTCCAAGGAGGTCCTTCCGGTGCCAGTTCGGGGTTTGCGGAAGTTCTTTCGCTGATAGTGCTCCGGCCATTTTCAAGGCCTCTCGAGCCGGACTGAATCCGGTTCCGTGTCTACGTCCTGCAGTCGCACTTTTACCCGCTCGTCAGCTGAGGTTGGCAAATTTTTCCCGACATAGTCCGGCCGAATCGGCAACTCCCGATGGCCGCGATCCAGGAGCACTGCGAATTGAATCCGCGCGGGTCGCCCGAAGGAACTGATCGCATCCATGGCCGCTCGGCAGGTTCGTCCGGTGTAAAGGACGTCGTCCACCAGGATGAGGGTGAACTGTTCGAGGTGAAGCGGCAGATGCGTCTCCTGGACGGGTGAAAGGGAGTCGCGCAGGCTCAGATCATCTCGATGCATCGAGATGTCGATGGCGCCCAGCTCCGGCTTTCTGCCATCGGTGGTTTTGATCATCTCGGCCAGGCGATGGGCGAGTTCTACTCCGCGGGAGGGGATGCCGATGAGGGCGACGGAAGTGGGGTCAGGATTATGTTCAAGGATTTCGTGGGCTATGCGTCGCAATGCCCGGGCCATCGCATCGCTATCCATAATGAGAATCGAATTTGGCATCTCTGACCTTGGTGACCTCGCAGGATCACTTTAAAGGTTAGCCGTCGCGCTCCCGCTCTTCGGGCTAAGCGCCTTTCACCTGTCTTTGTCTGCGCTCCCGCCATGCGGACCGATGTTTGACGATCCAGTCCAGGAGAGCTCGTTCGAAGCCAATGTCGTAACCGGCTTTCTCGCTTTCAATCCATTTGTGGCGCAGGATCTCCTCGCGCTCGGCCAAGAACTCCTTGTAGAGCACAGAATTTTTCACCAACTCTGTGGCGTCTTCTTTCGGAGGTTCCATTTACTGTATCGCGAGTTTCAACATCTGGCGTTGGTAGTCAAACAGAATTATAGATCGCGCAACCGATCGCGTCTGCAGTCTTTTTAATCGCCCGTAGTAGACTCAATTCTTCTGCGTAGTTGATCGGCCATTTTCTGGAAGACTTTAGAAACAGGGTGGTCCGGCTTCTCAAACATGATCGGCATCCCGCGATCCCCAGCCTCTCGCGCCTCGATGCTAAGCGGCACAGCGCCTAGAAGCGGTACTTTGAGACGGGCCGCCTCCCGTTCACCGCCCCCCGAGCCGAAAATGTCAAAGCGTTTTCCGTCGCTCGGAGAAAGGAAATAGCTCATGTTTTCGATGATTCCAAGGACCGGGACGTTCACCTTTGCGAACATGGAACTGGCTTTGCGCGCATCAATCAGGGCGACTTCTTGCGGCGTGGTTACGATCACCGCACCCGAGAGCGCCACAGTCTGGACGACGGTCAACTGGATATCTCCGGTTCCCGGTGGAAGATCCAGGACCAGATAATCGAGACCGGACCAATCGACCTGGCGAAGGAATTGCTGAGTAGCCCTGGTAACCATCGGACCTCGCAGAATGGCGGGAGAACTGTCATCCAGCAATGATCCCATCGACATCAGCTTGATCCCATAGCGTTCCATGGGAATGATGGTGTTATCGCTGGTTGCCATCGGCCGTTCCTGAGTCACACCGAACATCAGGGAGATACTTGGCCCATAAATGTCGCAATCGCAGAGACCGACCTCTGCGCCGGACCGATCCAGTGCTGCTGCCAGGTTCGCGGCGACGGTCGATTTGCCGACGCCTCCCTTTCCGCTGGCGATCGCGATCACGTGGTTCACTCCCGAAATTTTCATTGTATTGGCTTGGCCGCCCGGACCGACCTCGGGAGGGTTGGTGATATCAATCACGACCTTGGCGGATCTGACCCCGGAGATCGCTCCCAACACTTCCTCTGTTTGTTTTTGCAGGGTCTGGGCTACGGTTGGGTTATTGGTGGCGACATTCAAGCGCACCAGGAGATCGGCTCCGGCAATTTTGACTTCCTTCACCAGACCGAAACTCACGATATCACGGCTATACCCTGGAAACTTAACGAGTTTCAGGCGCTCCAGAACGAGTTCTTCGGTGAGATGCGACATAATTAGTAGGGATTTAACATAGCATGAGTCCGGCTGGCCTTCAGCGTTCAACGTTCCGCGTTTACCGTTCGTTCGTTCGACGTTCGGCGGGTGCAGTCGGCGATGAAGAAGCAAGGCGAGACGCCTTGCCTACACCGCTGACCCCGAACGTAGTGTGAGTAAAGCGTCCCGCTGGTATGTGTTTAGCCTCAATGGGGTGCATGGCGGACCGAAGCGCCGCATGCGCCTCATTTACCAACGTCTTTATACCGGCGCCCGGGGCGCCAACCAACCCTTTCCTAGAGCTGCGCCCCCATAAGCGTTAACTTACCGCAGCGGCAGGGAGGTGCCGTGACGCATTTATCCCGGAGGGATTAAAACGAGGGTAGCCTGACACGAAGTGCCTGGAAAAAGAATCTTTCCTCGGTCGCGGTGGTATCGCAAAGCAAAATGAAATTCATCCTGTGTACCAGTGAGCACATCAATCGTCCCTCCGGGACGGGTCCACTTTTCTCTTGTTTCCAGGCACTTCGTGCCAGGCTACTATCGTTTGGTCCCTCCGGGACAGGATACGATCTTTCGTTGTAGGATTTCCTAAAGTTAAGTTAGCCCTTAGGGGGTTTCACTCCGGTTCAGGGCCAGTGCCCCTCCCCAGTACGTTTTCCGGAGAGGCACCTAGGCCTGAAAATCGTCTGCGAAAGTCCAAACTGCAGCGCCTGGCTTCGCCAGGCTATCCCTGTTTCTCGCCTTCGGCGCTCCAGATCGCAACCCAGGACCAAACACCGCATTGTGACGCTAAACACAAATTCCCGCTTTGCCTTTCGAGCGGAGCAAATCGCACCCTGGGGGTGCCAGCGAACGTGGAACGCCGAACTGCGAGCGCTCAATGAAAATCATGCGAGTCGGCCATCTCGAGTTCCGGGGCGGATAACCGATGGATTTGTTCAGCTCGAACGTGAATAACACCGGAGTGCAATTGTAAGATGCCCTCGATTAACAAAAAGGTTTCCTGCGTAATGACGAGCCGATTCTTTTCAAAAATCTTTGGACTGACAATAGCGTTTGAGATGCCTGTTTCGTCTTCCAGACTGATAAAGACAAAACCTTTTGCGGTGCCAGGTCGTTGACGACAAATCGCCAGGCCGGCAATACGGAGGCGTGCGCCGTTTTTGCCCAATGATAAATCCGCGCTGCGCCAGACATCCTTCGGTAAAGAGGCGCGGAGGTAGGCCATTGGATGTGGGCCTGTCGTCAGGCGCAGGGTGGAAAAATCTGCCGCCAGGCGTTCTACCGGCTGCATCGGAGCCAGCGGAGAAGTCAATTTATCAGCAACATCGTTAAATAGTTCTCCCTGGTAAAACTCCTTTTCAACCGCCCAGAGCGCATCGCGCCGGTGCCCGATCAAGGGATTTAACGCACCGGCTTTGGCCAGGATTCTTAGCTCATCCTGATCGAACGAGGTCCGCTCACGAAAGTCCTGCATGTTTTGAAAAGGGCGCTGCTGCCGCGCATGGATCATCTGTTTGCAGTGTGCCTGGTTTATTCCATGGGTCAGGCAAAATCCGAGTCTGATCGATATGTCCGATTCAACGATGCATAACCATTCGGAATCTAAAACGGAGACGGGATGCACTTTGAGGTGAAAGCGTTGCGCATCCTTGATCAAGGTTGCCGGAGTATAAAAGCCCATCGGCTGGTTGTTAAGCAATCCAACGTAAAACTCAGCAGGCCGATGCACTTTTAACCAGGAACTGGCGTAAGCGATCAGCGCAAAACTGATCGCGTGCGATTCTGGAAATCCATACAAGGCAAATGAGGTAATGGCAGATAGAATTTTTGCGGCGATTTCGTTGCTTACCCCATTTGCGCGGAGCGCATGACGCAACTTTTGTTCGACGCGTTGCATGCGCTCCTGGGAACGATGGTAACTGAGCGCGCGCCGCAATTCTTCCGCTTCATTTCCTGAGAAGTTGGCCATAACCATCGCCATTTTGAGCATCTGCTCCTGAAAAAGTGGTACCCCAAGCGTTCGTTCCAGGACCGGAACAAGCCGAGCGTCAAGGTAAGTGATTGCTTCGGTCCCTTGACGCCTGGCCAGATAAGGATGCATGAGATGACCTTGAATCGGTCCAGGTCGAATGATGGCGACTTCAATCACCAGATCGTAAAATTCTTTCGGTTGCATCCGAGGCAAAGTGGCCATCTGAGCGCGGCTCTCGACTTGGAACACACCGATAGTCTCGGCTCGGCAAAGCATCTCGTAGGTCGCCGGATCGTCCTTTGGAAGTTTAGCCAGATCAACGGGATGCCCTCGCTGGTCGCAGATCTCGATCGCGTCTTGCAGCGCCGCCATCATCCCCAGACCGAGCAGATCCACTTTAACGATGCCCAAATCTTCGCAATCCTCTTTGTCCCATTGGATGACGGTGCGCCCCGGCATGGTGGCGTTTTCCAGTGGAACAATCGCATCCAGTTGCCCCTCGCAAATAACCATCCCACCGGAGTGTTGACCCAGATGGCGAGGTAATCCCTGGATGGCGTGATACACTTGGAGAAAAGCGTTGACTCGAGGATGATCTGCGGGAAGACCCGCCTGGCGCAATTGGTCATACGCTTCCAGTGTATGCGGAAAATCGCCGTTGGCGTACAAACGCGAGAAGCGATCCATGATGTCTTCCGGCAGATTCAGCGCTTTGCCGGTTTCGCGCATGGCGCTGCGCCCGCGAAAAGTAATGACATTGGCCGTCATCGCCGCACCAAGTCTCCCGTAACGCCTGTAGACCTCCTGGATAACTTGTTCACGGCGATCGCCGCTTGGCAGATCCAGATCGATGTCCGGCCACCCCTTCCGACCTTCACTCAGAAACCGTTCAAACAATAGATGGCCGCCTACCGGATCAACTGCAGTAATACCTAAACTGTAACAAACCGCGCTGTTGGCTGCGCTCCCACGGCCTTGAACCATGATGTCCGATGCCTGGCAGTAGCGGACCAGATCCCAAACAATCAGGAAATATCCCGAAAACTCCAGTTTACGTATCAAAGTCAATTCGTGTTCAATCTGTGATCGAACACGGTCACTGATTTTGTCGTAACGTTGACGGGCGCCTTCCCAGACCATTTTTTCAAGGAAACTGTCCATGGTTTCACCCTGCGGCACAGGAAACCTGGGAAATTCATACCCAAGATTTTCCAAGGTGAACTCAATTTCCTGGCCAACCGCAACGGTATTTGCCACCGCTTGCGGCAAGTCTGGAAATGAGTCGCTCATGGCTCTGGACGACTTGAGATGACGCTCCGTATTAGGGTCCAGCAACCGACCGGCCGCGTCGAGATGAGTGTGGTTCCGAGCGCACGTAAATACGTCAAGCGCAGTGTGGCGGTCGCATGTGCCATACAGGATACCGTTGGTCGCAAGCAGCTTTAGCCGATAGCGGCCGGCAAGCTCGCAAAGCTGCTGATTCAGCCATTGTTCAGTGCGAAGGGCATGCCGCTGAATTTCCACAAACAAATGGTCCACCCCAAAAATTTCTTTGAGTGAAGCCAGGTCCTGATCAGCACGCGAAAAATCTCCGGCCATCAGAGCCCGATGGAGAGAACCCTCTTCATCGCCCGTCAAACAGATCAATCCCTCCCGAAATTCCGACAATTCAGACCAGCCAATCGAGCTTTCATTCTTGGGTGAACGAAGCTTGGCTCGTGAAAGTAAACGGCATAAGTTCTGGTATCCATTTCTCGATTGTACGAGTACCGGTAAAACCGAGCCGTCTTCCATCGTCAATTCGCTGCCGACAATCGGTCGTATACCACATTCTCGCGCCGCCGCATAAAATCGTGGCGCACCAAATACCCCGTCACGATCACAGAGCGCCAAGGCCGGCAAATTCAAGTCTGCCGCCGTAAAGGCCAGATGCTCCGGCGAAGAGCTTCCTCGCAGAAAACTGAACGCGCTGCGAGCGTGGAGTTCGATGTAGGTCGCGTTCACAGCTTCTCAGTCATATACCCCTACCACTTGCCACTGATCCTGGAATGCGGGTGGGCGAGCCCGATCGTCATGGACCGCCGGTTTGCGCTGGTCTTCGCTCAAGCTAGTTGTTTTCTGAGCAATGCGATAAAGACCCCCATTATCGAGTGCAATATCCCACTCTGTGGTCTCCCACCGTGTGCGCTCCCACCAGTTGCCGGATAATTTCCAGGGGCCGCGTGCTTCTATGATCCTGCCTGAAATCAAACCGCTTTGTATTAAAACGGGTTTGCCATCGCTCAATTCCACGCGGGCGGCAATTCCAGGTCGATAACGGCGTAGACCAGGCCCGGTTTTTGGGCGTCCGCCCTTTTGGGTATTTTTCCGGGACCAGCCTAATTCCGGCATCAGCATCTGCAGACTATCCGGCTGATGGGTATCGATTCTTTGGGGTACGCCGGCTCTTTCATTGCCGACCAAAGCAGCCAGTCTTGCCAAGGTTTGAAAGAAACGGTTGGGATCTTTCAGCCCACCTTGAAAAAGATCAAACTGGTGACCGGCCGGTCTGCTCGGCTTAACCTCCAAATGAAAACTGGTCACTGGTGCGGCTGTCTGCAGAGTTTCCAGATACTGGGCGCTGATACTAAAGAGCGTCTCGACATCTCGTGTCGGAGCGGGAATCTGGAGGCTGCGACCAATCTTTTCTCCATTTTCCAAGGTCAGCATCAGTCGCAGCTCGGCAACCAGAAGATAAATGGATTCTATGCGGAGCGCTAACCTTTCCAGAAAACGTCTGAGAATAAATAAGAGTGGTTCAACGGTTTCCAAACGTTCCTCAAAATCGATCGATTCTTCAAATCGTTCCGGTGGTTGAACCAGCTGAAGCATCTTGGCGGAGCGTCCGGCTGCGCGATCCCAGAGTGCAAGAGCTTCCAGGCCAAGGCGTTGCCCAATTTCTTCTCTGGGCAATCGAGTTAATGCGCCTAAAGTGTGAATCCCCCAGCTTTTCAAAATATCTAAGAGAAAAGGGGAGGGGGCCAAAGACTCCAAGGTCATGGATTGAAGCAGGGCGCAATCTGGTAAAATCTCGAGAATCGGATCAGCGATTTTGGCTGCTTGAAGAGCAATCTCGGGATTATCGCCGAGCCCGGTTTGGGCTTTGAGGCCGATTGACCGAAGCTGTGCCAGCAGTTCCCGCAGCCATGGCTGATGGTTGCGGTTGCTCTTTCCTTTTAGATCAAGTGTGCAAATCCCCGGCCCACTATTTTCGATCCAGGGAGAATAACGATACACCAGTTGGAGCAGCGTCTCCTGGAGTTGCTGTTCGTTCGTGGGGCTGCGCTTGTAGAAAACGAGTTCAGAGGCTCGGGCCAGCGCCTGACTGGTTGACATGCCGGGGTGAATTCCGGCGTTCTCGGCAGCGTAGTTCAATTCGATGACCTGCATCCCCTCCTGATCCAAAAGAGCCGCGGGAAGATCGGATGACGGATCATCAGCTAATCCCGGGTCGCCGGCTTGAGGAGTCTCTGCTTCGATCACCTCGAAAGAGAGTTGGTCCCATCCTCTGCGGTCCAGAGCGCATCGCTCTAGAATCCGTTTTTGACGGGCACATTGTAAAGCGTAAAAAGGAGCGTAAATAACCGCAAAACAACCTCTTATACTCTTAGGCATACTGATATTCCCGGATAGGCCTTGAACGGATGATCTCCAGCGAAAGAAATTTGATCAGCTCCGTTCTTGAAGTGGATAAATCTTCCAGCCGGAGCCGATGCGTCGTGGATAAGGTAATTTGGGCACTACTCACGATTGGATAACGTGTAATCGCTAGGAGGGCGCTCCTGTTTTCCGCCAGAACCCGTTGAAACCGGTACCAGGTAGAGGCGGGAATTTTCCTGAGTTCCTGGCTTGGATTCTCCTTAAAATCCAAAATGGCCAGTGACAGGTTACCGTCCCGCAGAATCAAATCCGTCGCTTTCAAGGTCTGAAGGATGTTATGGCAACGGATCCAGAGCAAAAGTGGATGATCCGCGACCGGTTCAAAACAATCTTTGCTGTCGATCAACGCGACGTATTGAGAGAGGTCCTGCATCGTCTCAATGATTTCGTGTAAGACCATTGCGCCTCCTGCGCTAAGGTTTGGGACCAGCAATTGAGTAATAGCGCCTTTTGGCAAACCGCCTCCTAAGAGATTATCGAGCGGAGCCCAGCCAGTGGGGATATACGAGGAACGTGCCCTCCTTGGCTGGGGATAACGTTCGGCTAAAATCTGACGTAATTCGATGATTTGAGGCGAAACAGGCATAGTGTTCTAATGAACACTATGTGATCTCGGTTCCCGTTTCAAGATGAAAGTAATTCTCGATTCAGGAGTCGTTCTCCCTTCGTAAGCAAAGCGTCCTCGCTTTGCCTCCTCAGATCGGGCCAAACGCCAAACGCTGAACGTTGCACCCGCCGAACGCCGACCTGCCTCAGTTCGCCAGGGCAACGTCGCCCATCGGCCATTCGTAGGCCATAGAGGTACCGCTCCTCCTGACCCGCCTGCTGGGAAATATTCGCTTCATCTGGAGAAAAAATCACCGTGAGCGATTCGCATCATCCTTTTTGCACGCCCACCAAACACATCCTAATAACGCGCCGCCGAGAAACAAAAACATTCCCAAAGTCAACATAGCCTCTGGTGATGCCGGAATACCCGGTGAGAGTCAAAGGAAATTATCTGGCGAAACAAAAACGAGGGTGGGTATTGGGGATCGATGACGCACTGGGGCAAGGTGCGCAGACCGGCCAACGAAGCGCTCGAAGGCGGTATGCGCTAATTAGTTAAGCCTGGTGACTTTTTGTCTTTGCGTGAGAGTGCCCTTTTATAGGTCAACCATGAGACTAGAAGGTAAATCAGCTGTTGTGACCGGATCTGCGGCCGGCATTGGAAAAGCGATTGCGGAAGCATTTGCCAGAGAAGGTGCGCGAGTTGCGATCGCCGATGTCAATTTGCAGGGAGCGGAAGCGGTTGCTCGCGAATTTCAGTCGCGAAAAGAAGCGGCGCTCCCGCTGCTGATGGATGTTTCCAGCGAAAAATCGGTCGAGTCTGCATTTGAAAGCGTCATCAAAGAATTCGGTTCGATCGATATCCTCCTCAGCAACGCTGGAATCCAGATAATCCACCCCATCGTCGATTTCCCATTCGCGGATTGGCAAAAGATTATCGCAATTCATCTCCACGGCGCATTCCTGACTACTCGGGCCGCGATGCGATCGATGATCGCAAGCGGGCGGGGCGGATGCATTTTGTATATGGGCTCGGCGCACTCCTTCATTGCTGCTCCGAACAAAAGCGCCTATGTGGCGGCAAAGCACGCCCTCGCCGGCCTCACGAGGTCAGTGGCAAAAGAAGGAGCGAAGCACCAGATTCGCGCAAACATGATCTGTCCCGGCTTTGTTCGCACCGCCTTAGTCGAAAAACAAATTCCTGAGCAGGCACAGCAACTCGGGATTACCGAAGAAGAAGTGGTGAAAAATGTGATGCTAGGAGCGACCGTTGACGGGGAATTCACTTCCGTTCTGGACCTAGCGGAGACCGCGGTCTTTCTAGCAGCTTTTCCGAGTCTGGCACTGACCGGCCAATCCATCAATGTCAGCCACGGCCATTTCATGCATTAGCGCTTAAGCCTAGCCTGCTTTTCTGCCTCATGTGCTGGCGAGCGAGGGGGTTTCGTTGGTCCAGATGAGAATGGTGCGGTTGTCGGATGCAAAAGCGGGGTAGCAATGCGGACTCAACTCGCCTGCGAAGTTGATGCGCACCGAGATGAAAGAGCAGCCCGTTCTGTCTCTGCCAACTCCAGAAACGGCTTTAGCGAATCCGGATTGCTCATCGCTTCGCGACTGACCGATTTCGAAAGTTCGTATCCTTGAAAGATGCGCTTCACGGGAACTTCAAGTTTTTTCCCGTTCAGCGTCTGCGGAATTTCGGGTACGGCGTAAATCGCGTCCGGCAAATAGCGCGGCGATAACTCGATTTTGATTCGTTCCCGAATCTTTTTGGCAAGCACGTCATCAAAAGTCGCAGAGGCCCGCAACGCCACAAACAATAAAAGCTTTCCCGGTGTCTCTCTTCCATCTGGCCCAAG
>JAFAKL010000381.1 GCA_019235445.1 Verrucomicrobiota bacterium
AAACCATCGATACCGAACTCGACCGATTCTTTGCTCAGGCATTTCCCGATCGCAAAGCTGCCTGAAAAACCCGGCTCATTTGTCCAAGTTTTTTGAGTAACGAACGGTTAGCGTTCCGCCCGTCCATACAAGCGTTTACTTATCGCACCGGCAGGGAGTGCCGTGACGCATTTATCCCGGAGGGATTAAAACGAGGGTAGCCCGGCACGAAGTGCCTGGAAAAATGAAAAAAGACGCGTCTAGTCCCGTAGGGACGGTTGATCAAGGTTTCCTCCAAATGATCATCTCCTTTCCTGGAAAAATATTTCTGGGCTAGTGAACACATCAACCGTCCCTCCTGGACGGGTCCACTTTTCTCTTGTTTCCAGGCACTTCGTGCCAGGCTACTTTCATTTGGTCCCTCCGGGACAGGCGCGCTCTTTTGTTATAGAAGAAATCCCTTCCGCAGTTCCCCTCCCCAACCATTGAGCCGGGCCTCCCCGCAGCCGCACAGGCGAGACCTGTGCTATGTTTTAAGCGGCCCTTTGCTCGCCGACATGCTGATCGCGGGCTGATTAGCGGCCGCGGGTAGCAGCTTTTCCGGCAAGATAGGAAATTCGCGCACTCTTTTTCCAGTGGCGTTGAAGACCGCGTTCGCGATCGCCGCCGGCGTGCCGGTGATGCCAATCTCCCCGATTCCTCGAGCACCTATCGGATTAAAAATCGTATCCGGCTTGTTGAGGAAATGGATATCAATAAACGGAACATCCGCGTTGGTGGCGACCAGGTAGTCTGAAAAGTTCGCGTTTGCATACCGGCCTGATCGTTCAAGGATGGTTCCTTCCGTGAGAGCCATCCCGATCCCGAACACTATTCCGCCCATAATCTGACTGCGCGCGGTCTTGTGATTGACGACCGTCCCAATGTCCATCACGGAGGTGAAACGCTGCAGGCGCACTTCGCCCGTCCAGCGATTCACTTTCACCTCGCAAAATTGGGCACCAAAGGAGTGGAAAGCGTACTTCTCCTCTTCTTCGCCGGGGGCGGCAGTCTCTATCGCCTCGACGGCGCTTCGCCCAATCCCATTCAGCACCGAACCGAAGTCGGCGCTCTTACCGCCGCCGACAAGTTGTCCCTCTCCATAAGAGACATCTTCGATTTTCATCCCAAAGAAGGGTGATTTCTTTTCCCGGACAGCGACTTGGATCAGCTTCTTTTTGGCAGACTCAGCCGCTTTCTGGATCGCGGGAGTAACGGTTGCGACAGTGGTCGAGCCTCCGGAAGTTGGTGCGGGCGGCAGGGCCGAGTCGCCCAGGTCCGTCCGGATCTTCTCTACGGGCAATCCCAGACTCTCCGCGCCCACCATGGCCAGGACGGTCCAGGTACCAGTGCCCAGATCTTGCGTAGCGGAGGAGACCTGCGCGGTTCCATCTGCCTGAAGTCGAACCTTTGCCGAGGCGCGGTTGCGGTGGGCCGGATAGAGTGCTGAGGCCATGCCCATTCCAATGGACCAATCGCCGGCCTGGACCGCACCCGGGTTTGGATTCCGCTTGGACCACCCGAACTTCTCCGCGCCGAGCTGATAACATTCGACCAGATGCTTGGACGACCAGGGAACATTTTTCCCCGGGTAAACCTGCGCATCATTCTTGGTCCGCAATTCGACCGGGTCGATGCCGGACTTGACGGCAAGTTCATCCATCGCGCATTCCAGCGAGAACATCCCGGGAGCGCATCCTGGCGCTCGCATGAAAGTCGGACCACCCACATTCAACCGAACCAGCTTCTGGCTGACCTGGATATTGGGGGACTTGTACAAAAGGCGCGAAGTGCGATGTGCGGCCGCTTCAACAAACACTTTCGTAAACGACACCGTCGATTGGACGTCATGCTTGACTGCCTGCAATGTTCCGTCCGGGTTTGCCCCCAGGGTCAGCTGTTGAATCAAGGCGGGCCGATGACCGACAAGGGTGAACATCTGTTCGCGCGTGACGATCGTTTTAACTGGTCGATTCAGCGCGCGAGCCGCCGCCGCAGTCAGGGGTGAAAACATCCACATCGAGCCTTTGCAACCGAATGCACCGCCGACAAAAGGACAAAGGACGCGAACCATGTCCTCGTCGATCCCAAGAACTGAGGCGACGTCGCGACGCTGCCCGACCACACCCTGGGTAGCGTCGTAAATCGTCAATCGGTCTCCTTGCCACACGGCCGTGGTGGCATGAGGTTCCATCGGATTATGATGGTAGATCGGTTCTGTGTAGGTTACGTCGATCATCAAAGGACTGCTTTTAATCGCGTCGTCGATCGACTGGACACCTTCAGCCAGTATCTTCACGGTGGCTTTTTCTTTGTCGACAGATTCGGGGGCGAAGGCATTTTCCATCCCCTTCTCCCAGGAGGCCACGGGGTCTTCCGCCTGATACTGTGTCCGAACGAGCCTGGCCGCATCTCGCGCCTGTTCGAACGAGTCAGCCACCACCAGACCGATGATTTGGCCGTGATACTGGATCTTCTGGTCCTGTAAAGGGGGCACTGTTTCTCCGCTGGAGGCGCCTTCCGAGGGTTCTAAGCCGTAGTAAAGCTTGAGCGGATTAAACGGCGTGTAGATCGCGACGACACCCGGCGCGCGCTCGGCCACGCTGGTATTCATGGCCTGGATGGAACCTTTCGCCACCTTGCTGGTCAAAAGATAGCCGTGGGCCAGATTCTCTTCCTGGCGATCTCCCGGATACATCGCGCGCCCGGTGACTTTCAATTTCCCATCCACCCGATCCTGGGATTGACCGATAATGTCTGTCTTCATGCCAAATCTCCTAATTTCATCAGGGCGCGAACGATTGTTCGCTGCACGAGCTCCACTTTAAATCCGTTCTGGCTTAATGGTTTTGCGCCATTGACTGCGAGTTTCGCCGCAGTCGTGAATGTCTCCTCTTTGAGGGGCTGTCCGGCGAGTGCCGGCCGCACTTCCGGCAAATTCCAAGGCTTGGTTCCCACTCCACCGAGAGCGATTCGAACGTCTCGAATGGTGTCACCGTCGATATCCAGGGCCAGGGCGGCGGATGTCAGCGCGAATTCGTAGGACTCGCGATCACGGATCTTCAGGTAGGTAGACTTCCTGGCCCAAGGCAAACTGGGAACGCGGACTTCAGTGATCAGTTCGCCCGGCTGTAGCTGGTTTTCACGGTTCGGGGTATCGCCCGGCAACAGATAGAAATCGTCCAATTTCACGAGGCGTTCCTTCGCTCCACTCTGCAGGCGCAAGGAAGCATCCAGGGCCACCAAAGCCACCGCCAGGTCGCTGGGATGGGTCGCGACGCAGGAAGAACTGGTGCCGAGGATGGCATGCATCCGATTTTCGCCATGGATCGCCGAACAGCCGGTCCCGGGTTCACGTTTGTTGCAGGCGGTGTGGACGTCGCGGAAATAGCCGCATCGGGTTCGCTGTAAAAGGTTGCCTCCGATGCTGGCCATGTTGCGAATCTGCGGCGAGGCACTGAGAAGGAGCGCCTCGGAAATAACCGGGTAATTCGAGGTTACGTCCGGATGATCAGCGACATCGGTCATTCTTT
>JAFAKL010000011.1 GCA_019235445.1 Verrucomicrobiota bacterium
AAGAAATTTTGAATACCGACGCGAACGTTTATGGCGGCGGGAACATCGGCAATTACGGTGGCGTGCACGCGGACGCAATCCCGTGGCAAGGCCGTTCGCATTCCCTCTGTCTGACATTGCCGCCTCTGGCGACTATCGGCTTTAAGAAACACACCGGTGTCCAAAATAAATTCTCAGAAGACTAGAACAGGCGGTCGCTAGTGCATCCCGGTATGAACGCTTTAATCACGCCTTGTGCAATGGGAGCCAGCCGCGGGCGTGGGCGATAGATCTTAGCCCAGGGTGGAGCGTAGCGCTCGGCTTGCGTTTGACGAGAGGGGGAAGCCAATGATCCAATTTCCAGGCTGGCGTTCCTGAGATGCTTGCTCTAGACTCTTTTTATCGCGTTATCAGGTAGAAACATCGGTGCTCAGGCGTGGCCATCTTTGTTCCGTCTCGGCAATTTTGCCGCGGTGACGATCTACCCGCACTGTTTTTTTCCCTTGAGCTGATATATGAATGAAAACCTCGCCCCGAACCCGCGCCAATTTTCTGGACCGGTGTTAGATGGACCGGAGAGAGCGCCCAGCCGCGGAATGTTGTACGCAGTTGGATTCCAGAGAGAAGATTTTCAAAAGACGATCATCGGTGTGGCCTCAACCTGGAGCATGGTCACTCCGTGCAACGTCCATATCGACCGACTAGCTCGGGAATCCGGGAAAGGGGTGGACGACGCTGGAGGAAAATCCATCATCTTCAACACGATCACGGTTTCGGATGGCATTTCGATGGGGACGGAAGGGATGAAATACTCCCTGGTCTCCCGGGAGGTGATCGCAGATTCCATCGAGACCGTGGCCGGATGCGAAGGGTTCGATGGTCTGGTCGCCATCGGAGGGTGTGACAAAAACATGCCTGGCTGCCTGATCGCGTTGGCACGACTGAACCGGCCATCAGTATTTGTGTATGGAGGAACGATCCTCCCGGGCTGCATCGGCAATCGGAACCTCGATATCGTTTCGATCTTTGAAGCCGTGGGCGCCCATTCCAACGGCAAGATTTCGGATGCCGAACTGGAACAAGTGGAATCGTGTGCGATTCCGGGGCCCGGTTCGTGCGGAGGGATGTACACTGCAAACACCATGGCTTCCGCGATCGAGGCACTCGGAATGAGTTTGCCCAACAGTTCCGCGCAGGCGGCGGTCTCAAAGGAAAAGCTGGCCGATGCGGCGCAAGCCGGGGCTGCGGTGCTGGAGTTGGTGAAACGCGGAATTCGTCCTTCAGATATCATGACGAAGGAAGCTTTTGAGAACGCGATGACGGTCGCCATCGCACTCGGTGGTTCGACCAATGCGGTTTTGCACCTCCTCGCGATGGCCAAAGCGGCAGGCATCGAACTGAAGCTCGATGATTGGACGCGAATCGGCCAAAGGGTCCCCGTCCTGGCTGATCTCAAGCCGAGCGGTAAGTATATGATGTGGGAACTGGTGCAGATTGGGGGAATCAGGCCGCTGATGAAAAAGCTTCTCGACCACGGACTTTTGCACGGCGACTGCCTGACCGTGAGCGGACAATCTCTGCAAAGAAATCTGGCCAAAGTGGAAGATTACCCGAAAGGGCAGTCGATCATCCGCGAGTTCAAAGACCCGATCAAATCCAGCAGTCATCTTGTCGTGTTATATGGAAACCTTGCCCCGGAAGGGGCGGTGGCCAAAATCTCCGGGAAAGAGGGGCTGAGGTTTGCGGGGGAGGCGCGCGTCTTTGAGTCCGAGGAGACGGCGCTGCGGGCGATCCTTGACGACAAAATCCAGAAAGGGGACGTGATTGTGATCCGCTATGAAGGCCCGAAAGGAGGCCCCGGAATGCGGGAGATGCTGGCTCCGACTTCCGCAATCATGGGTAAAGGACTTGGAAAAGAGGTGGCGCTCATTACCGATGGAAGGTTTTCCGGAGGCAGTCATGGATTTGTGATCGGGCACGTGACGCCGGAAGCGTTTGCTGGTGGACCGATAGCGATCATCCAGGATGGTGATCCCATTGAAATCGATGGCGAGAAGAAGGCTATCACCCTCAAAATTTCGGAAGCCGAGCTCGCCTCGCGCCTCGAACAATGGAAACAGCCGGCGCCGAGATACGCAAAGGGGGTTCTGGCGAAGTACGCCAGGCAGGTCAGTTCGGCGTCGCTCGGAGCGGTGACAGATTAGGCATAGTAGAAATCGCTGGGCTCTCATTGGCAGCATCGGAACCACCATAAGGGGTTCTATTCTACGGCGATCTGTTTTGGCAGCGCTCACTGATTAATTTTGCGTTTTGAAGCGTCGATGCCTTCGCTATTCGTTCCAGCCATGGCCTAATCTCAACTCCGGAGAAGCGGGTTGGAGCAGACTTCTCGGTGATCACCTCTTTGCCGTCTAATTCGAGGAGACCCCAGCCAAGCGGTACCTCGCAGCGGCGAAGTAAATCGGGTGTCGTAACCAGATAGTGAAGGTTCCCGAGTCGGTAGCGGATCATGAGGTCAAATTTCGTTTTTTCGAACAGTTGACGCTGCCGGCAGGCAATTTTCCGGATGGTTTGTCGGTAACCGGTGTGATCGATTGCGCTGAAATCAAAGGTTGCCCATTCCGGGAAGAGCGAATCCGTGGTTCGCAGAGACGGATAATGAAGAGCCAGGAGGCGTTCGAGCGTGTCCCGGCGCTCCTGCAGGACTTGCAAATGAGTGCTGAGCCCGCTGTGGCGTTGATTGTCGCGATCCAGGTCTTCCCGGCTCTGTTTGCATTCGAACAGGGCAACGGTGTGCTCGCTTTGGGTACGCTCCAGGCGGATCGCTGCGACATCTATCCTGAATCTGGATCGCGGAGCGCGAACCTCCGTGGCGCAACAACGGAAGCCACGGCCATATGCCCAAAGGAAGGTTTGCTCCTTCAGGCGCCAGTGCATTTCCGATTCGCCGGTGGACACAGTCTATTTTTGGCAGCGTAGGTTGAACATAGGGAGGGACGGTTTCGGATCCACGGCGCTGAACAGGTACGACGCTATGGCCTACATTTTTTTCAGCGTCGCGGTCATCGCTTCGAGAAGAGGGTGCATTGTCTCGATGGTTTCATCTCCCATGTTGGAAATGCGAAAAGTCTTTCCCTTGATCTTTCCATACCCGCCGTCAATCTGGAATCCGTGTTCTTCCCGCAGCCGTTTGGCGAATGCCGCCACATCGATGTTCCGATTGTTCTTGATACAGGTCAAAGTGACAGATCGATACCCTTCCTGCGCGAAGAACTCGAACCCATTGGCATTCACCCAATCGTGAACGAGGCGATTGGTCTGAACGTGCCGCCGAAACCGATTCTCAAGACCCTCGCTGTAAATTTCCTCCAGCTTCGATCGCAAAGCATAGATGTGGGCAATGGTGGGCGTGCTCGGCGTCATGAAATCCTCAGCGTTCTTCTTGAACTCAAACAGATCGAAATAGTACCCGCGATCATTCAATTCCGCGGCGCGTTCGAAGGCCGGCTGAGAAGCCGCAAACAGGGAGAGCCCCGGAGGCAGGGCTAACGCTTTCTGGCTGCCAGTCAGCATGAGATCAATGCCGAGATCATCCATCGGGATCGGTAACGCCGAGAACGAGGAAACCGTATCAACGACAAAGATGACTCCTGGATATTTATGCATCACTTCACTGATCTCTTTCAACGGGCTCATAACGCCCGTTGAGGTCTCATTATGGATGAGCGTCACTGCATCAAAGTTACCGGTGGCTAGCTGTGCATCCACTGCACCCGGATCGATCGGCTTACCCCATTCCACCTGCAGACCGACAGCGCGTTTACCGCATCGCTTTGAAACATCGAACCATTTGTCGGAAAAGGCCCCGCACATACAATTCAGGACCCCTTTC
>JAFAKL010000221.1 GCA_019235445.1 Verrucomicrobiota bacterium
TTTGGGAATTTCAAACGCGCCTTCAGGGAGGTTTCGATTTCGTTCTTCCAAACGGCGATATAATTCGGAATACGGAACATCCATATAATGCAGCTTGAAATCTGCACCCAGCTCTTTCGCCCTGTTCCTGTAATCATCACGCTCAACACGCGCCCAACAGCCGTAATCAAGGATCACATCGCCGCCCATTTTCAAGACATGTTTTGCAACGTCCCACATGATCTGTTCTATGCGCTCATGTCTTTCATCGTGATGTTCCTGCCCGACATCATCACCAAACAGCTTCAAGTGCCAAACATCAAGGCTCAGCAGGAGCGCATTTGTCTCCCCTGCAAGCTGACGGGCATACGTTGTTTTTCCGCTGCAAGGTAATCCAATCATCAGATGTAGTGTCGCCATTTTTACCCCGTTCATTTCATACATCCTATCGGCCGCGTCTCAACGCAGAAAACGCTGACGCCAGACCCTCCTTGTATCTTACCTCCCGCCCCAACACAAGCCCCCTTGCTCCCCGGCCCTTTGTAAACCCGGCCCGTTTGGCCATTGCAATTTGTTGACTGACCTTTTTCCGGACCGCTAACTGGTCCGCACAACTATTTGATAGACCGGCTACCAGCCACCGGTCGACAGCGGCCAACCATCCAATAAATTCATCTTTTTGTTTTGGCGAAAAAAATGAGGCTCACATTTTGCCGCGCCATTCACAGATAACAATGGGAATAGCCACGAGAATACACCCGAGGAATATCACTAGGAAAGGCCAGAGTCCCACTTGGACAAGCTCAGCTATAGCCCAGATTATCGCGATTAGAAATAGTACCTGGACAGGTGCACCAAAATACCATCGATTTGAAGACATCCAGACCAGACTACAGATCCGATCCGCATCCTGTCAAGGCACCCTTGGCGCGTTGATGCGTCCCAGAAAGTAGACGATAGCCGGAGGAAGCAGGCGTCATGGGCAGGCCCTCGATATCCAACAATTTCCTTTTTTAGAGCGATTTGTTGCGAGTGTTTCCGGTCCGAAAATCAAAATTCGACCGAACGAATTCCCATGCGGTGTTCAAATGGCGCCGCAACGCTTCCTCCGCGAGGTCGGGATCCCGAGCGATTATCGCTTTTGAGATTGCTTCGTGGCCCCCATACATCATGAAGTCGATCTCCTCCGTGCTCTCAATGCATGACCACGGCTTTCTCAGCCACTCGACGTAGGCTCGATGGATTGCCGGGTAGAGGGGATTGTGTGGAATCGCATAAAGCACATCGTGGAACGCAATGTCCGTCGCTTCAAAGGCGGTTCGCACCCCGATTGACTTGCGATTACGGAGCAGTTTCTGTTCAAGATCCTGGATGTGTTCCTTCCTGGCGTTGAGGGCTGCCCATCGCGCGAGAGCCGCCTCGAAGAATATTCGACTATCGAATAAATTTTTTACGCCCTCCTCTTGGGTAATGAGATGAGCCATCAACTGATCCATTGATCCCAATACCGAATCATAATCGGGCCTGCTGACAACCGGCCGATAACCTGACCTGGTTTTGAGCAAACCTTGATTGGCGAGAGCGATAATGGTCTCGCGCACTACGGACCGACTGACCCCGAACTGTCTCATCAGTTCTCGTTCCGATGGTAAGGGGTTGCCTGCTGCAAGATCTCCCCGCAGGATCACTGAGGCAAGATGATCATGGAGTGCAGAAGCGCGGCGGCCCACCCGAGCAAGCGGGGATGGGCAGTCGGGAAATTCTTGAGGGGTGGCTTTTCCGCTCTCTGCGACTTTAGGTCGATCTCCCCGATTCATAAGTGCCTCGTCCATTTTGGTCCCGCAATACATTATTTTGGTAGGACCACATATCACCCGGTTTAGTTATCTCTTCGATCTCAACTTGGCAAGGAGAATGGATCGCATCCACGGAAAAGAGCAGCAAATTTCGAATTTCGCGTTGACTCTCTGGAGTAAAAGATTTTGAGTAACCGTATGGCCGGCTTGCTTTTTGGTACTACCAAGCTGCTCCCGAGTCGACTGAGCACCCCCAAATCACCGATGAATGACTCCCCGACTTCTTCTCCTGCACTTGGCTCCTACCGCATGTATATCGACGGAGAATGGTCCAATAGTGAAAGTTCTGAGACCATCGAAGTTGAAAATCCGGCAAACGAAGAAACTATCGCGACCATCCCGGCCGGAACCGTAAACGACGCCCAACGTGCTCTGGAGGCTGCGAAACGGGCGCAACCAAAATGGGCCGCACTTCCACCAAACGAACGTGCAAAATTGCTGCACAAACTCGCCGGTGCAATTCTTGCACAAAGAGATCACGTCGGGCATGTCTGGTTTGGCTGCTTACTGGCAATCGGTGATCCGGCGGGATCTTTTGAATGTTAGTCGTGATGTTACAGTCAAAGTTAGTTTTCGCCCGTTCTCCTGGCAGATGAGGATCAATTCACCCTGATTCCCAGAGAAAAAGCAAGATGGCCAAACTTGTTAGCATTTTGCCGGGATACTACCGTATCGCGCTCCCTAACGCGCTCAGCGACAGTATGCACGGCCGAATGGCCGCTTTCGAACTTAACACGGTTCGGATTTTTGATGCGGACGTCGCGGAAGGTGTCGGTTATACTTTTACCTGTGGCCGCAACGGTTCCGCCATTCACTCACTTTTGGAACGCGATTTCGCTGATTTTGCTCTCACCGAAGACGCCGATCGCGTTGAATTCTTGTGGAACAAGCTTTGGTGGGGACTGCATTACGGCGGCCGCGGCGGCCCTACGGTGCTTGCTTTGTCGGCTTTTGATATGGCGCTCTGGGACTTGAAGGCGAAAAAACTCAACCAGCCGCTGTGGAAGCTGCTGGGTGGTAACGATCCTTGCGTTCAGTGTTATGCCGGCGGAATCGATCTTGAGTTGCCGCTCGATCGATTGCTCCAGCAGACGAATGACAACCTGGCAAAAGGGTTTCGCGCGATCAAAATGAAGGTGGGCCGAAAGCGATTGGCCGAAGACGTTGAAAGGATAAAAGCGATGCGCAGACACCTCGGGGAAGATTTTCCCTTGATGGTCGATGCCAATATGAAGTGGACAGTCGATCAGGCAATTCGCGCCGCACGAGCCTTTCAGCCATTCGATCCAGTCTGGTTGGAAGAACCCATCATCCCGGACGATTTCTCCGGCCATTCGCGCCTGGTTCGCGATGGAGGTTTGCCGATCGCCACCGGCGAAAACCTGCGTACCCTCTGGGATTTCAGACATCTGATTGAAGTTGGGGGAGTGAGCTTTCCTGAACCGGATGTGACCAACTGCGGTGGGATCACTCCGTTCATGAAAATCGCTCATCTCGCGGAGGCATTTAACTTGCCGCTGACGACCCACGGCGCACACGACGTGACCGTACATTTGCTAGCGGCTGTCCCTAACGCTTCCTACCTGGAAGCGCATGGTTTTGGCTTAAACGACTACATCGCTGAACCACTGCGGATCAAGGACGGCTGTGCAATCGCCCCGGATCGTTCTGGTCACGGCATTGAATTTGACTGGAAACGTCTCGACGCAATTCGAGCCTGACCGTTTTCACACACTTAGAAGACCTCAAAAACAACGATATGAAACTCAAAGATAAAATTGCTATCATTACGGGTGGGGCCAGCGGTATTGGTAAAGCGATCGCCCAACGTTACACGCAGGAAGGCGCTCGTGTGGTGGTAGCCGATCTCGACGAAAAAGCGGCTGGTGAACTGACCGAACGGCTCGGGAACAGCTCCTTTGCCGTTCTATTCGATGTCACGAAACAGGAATCAATCGACAATCTGGTGGCTACGGTGGTCGAAAAAGCTGGACGCATTGATATTCTCGTCAACAACGCAGGTATCTTTGCCATGGCGCCGATTGTCGAGGTCTCCCGCGAGCAGTGGCGCAAGCTCTTCGCGGTCAACTCTGAAGGTCTCTTCTTCACCATGCAGGCTGTTGCAAAACAGATGATCAAGCAGGGAAGCGGTGGAAAGATCGTCAATTTAGCCAGTCAAGCTGGCCGGCGCGGTGAACCTCTCGTTTCGATCTATTGCGCCTCGAAAGCTGTCGTTATCAGCGTGACTCAATCCGCTGGTCTGGCGCTGATTAAATACAGAATTAATGTGAACGCGATTGCTCCCGGCGTGGTGGACACGCCATTTTGGGAA
>JAFAKL010000456.1 GCA_019235445.1 Verrucomicrobiota bacterium
AGCGTTCGCTGGCGCCCGGTGCCGGGGTGCAGTCAGGACATCGGTAACCGCGTAAGCAAAGCGTCCTCGCTTTGCCTCCCTGAAAACGGCGAACCGAGACGGTTCGCAGACTGCACCGCCGTCACACAGTCGAACGAGGAACGGTGAACGCCCACTCAGGTGGCTGCCTGAAAAACGCTTCAGGGCAGGGCCGAAAATCCAGCCAGCTGCGTCTAGAGAATATGAATAAACTGCAATTCAAGGGTTCTTGGAATGAAATCAAAGGAAAATTGAAACAGAGTTACGGCAATCTGACCGACGACGATCTCACGTTTGCCGAAGGCAAAGACGATGAATTGGTAGGCCGCCTCCAAAAAAAGCTAGGCAAAAGCAAAGAGGAAATCAGACAGATGATCGAGGGCCTGTAATAGCCGGCGCCCCCTGGCCTCTCTTCCCGGCGGAGCTGCCATAAATTTCCTCCCGTTCGGAAGCCCCCTCATCGCTGAGCATTGGTTAAGATGGGTTGGGGAGAGTAGTTGCTATTCTATCACTTGGGTCCGCACTCGGGCCGTCGTAAGGGAATTCTGCCTGAGTGCTCGCGCTCAACCAGTGCTAGCTTTTCCAGACAGCAGCTGCTTCCAAATCGGCGGTTGCCGAAGACCATTGGCACGTCCACCTGTGATCGTCTTCAACTCTAACCAATTAGACGAGTTCAACTGCCAAGCCACCGTGACGCTCGAAAAAGTCAAAGACGGGATTCGAAGCCTGACGCCGAGTGAAAGAATAGAGCTCCACAGATGGCTGGACTACAACGTTGCCGTCGAGTCGGTGGCAAATGAATTTTGTTCCAGAATAGGGGCGGACCGATCACTGGAAATCCGTCAAGCCATCAAGCGAATTCTTGCTCTTGAGAAGCGGTAGCACTCCGGGAGGATTGCTAACCCTGCGAACGCTGCAGAAAATCCGACTTGATTGTCTGACTGAATCGCATACCAAAGACCTCCTGCTCGGGAATGAGGCTAAAGGTAGATGCCATGTCTTCCGGACCCACAAGGTCACTGCTGATCCTCGTTTTATCCGAAATCTTTGCCCTTGGCGGGTCCGCACAGACAATGCCTTTCAAGCCGGCCGCTCCAAAGCGCATCGAACCTGGATTAAAGAACGCCGTGCGGTGGGAATGGCACGTGGAACCATCGGACCCCAAGGATTGGGGCCTTCAATTGCCCGAGTCAAAACCGATACCGTCGCCGACGCCAACACCCTCGACTTCCGCGGCGGCACTTCCCCAATCGGAGAATCGACCTGTTCTATACGAGGTGAAGCATGGCGATGCTCTTATTCTGATCGGAAAAAAATTCGGCATGACGGTCTTCCAGATCAAGACGTTTAACGGCTTGAAAGATGATAGAATCCGGGTCGGCCAAATACTGAAAATCCCGACTTTGGCTCAACTGAGTGCGATCGCTCCTGCCCCGACGCCGATCGCTCCTGCCCCAAAAAAACACAAGTCTGCGCAAAAAAAAGAAGCAGCACCGACTCCGACGCCCGGGATTGAGTCGGACAAGCTCAGAATTGAGATCTTTCTGGACCGCGAGCAGTTCTCGGCCGGTCCCATCGTCGCCGAGCCAGGTCCGACTTTCACGGGCCTGACAGTCCTTTACCAAAGCGCCCATGAGGATGCGAGGGATGATGCCCTGCTCGAGGCGAAAGCCCAAGCGACCGTCCCCGATGTGTTTGGTCATTACAAGCTGAAACCAGAAGACTTCCGATTCATCGCGCCGCCAAGAGCAGAGACAGCGGAGGCCAAGCCAACCCCCGGGTCCACCCGCGCGCGTCCGGGAAAACCCGTCTCCCGCCCTGCTCCCGCCGCCGCCAAGCCTCTCAGCTATGAGGAACTGATGGCGATGCCGATGCTGGCTTATCGCACTCCGTGGGAGTTTGTCGCCGAGCGCTTTCATTGCCAGGAGGCATACTTGCGCAACTTGAACGACAAACTCCCGGCGGTACCGGCCGTAGGCGCAGAATTTCGCGTCCCTAACGTCGTCCCTTTTGAAATCGAGAAAGCCTTCGATGAGCCACTTCAGCCGCAGGCCGATCCAAAAAACCCGATAACTGCCACAGTGATCGGTTTGTCGCAATTGAATATCTACCAACGTGGCGAACTGGTTGCGGTCATGCCCATGTCTCCTGCCCGTCCCGGTCTACACGGCCGCAACACCTGGACCATTCTCGATGTAATTCCACGACCCCGCCTCGCCACTCTCCAAAAAGTGCGGCAAGAGCTTATCCCGAAAGTTGCCTCGGCTTCCGCAAGCGCGAGCCCCCAAACTGCGGTGCTCCCCTCCCAGGCGGTGCTGACGTCGGAACAATACCTTGCCGCGGGTCCGAGAAATCCGGTAGGGATCCTGTGGATCAATCTGGCCAAAGCGAAAAGCACCGAACCCCTGCCGTACGGCCTGCATGGAACAAGTATCCCCGACCAAATGACCGTGGAGCAGAGCCTTGGCGGGTTTCGATTGACAAATTGGGACATCGCCCGCGCGGTGCGTCACTTGCCGTCTGGCACGCCTCTCGAGTGGAAGTAACGCGGATCCCATTTCATCCCTCGTCGTCGATTGACTGCCGTACCCACGCGACCGCGGCATGGCGCCAAAGAATAGCATTAGCATCGAAAATGATATGGGCTACGCCGTCTGGTTCCTGAGGCGGTTGCTGGACTCGCAGCCGGCGACTTTCCTCGCGATCATTTCGCCGATAGGGATTGCGGAGGTAGCGGCAGGGGAGGGCGCATTGCAAACGTGAAGCATGCGGGCAGTCTCCATGAACAAAAAATCGTGCACGAGAGTTCCATCCTTCATCACTGCTTGGGCGCGGATGCCAGCCTCATAAGGCAGGAGATCCCCGATCGCCAGACTTGGGCAATATTTTCGACACGCCTCGAGATAGCCCGCCTTCCAGATCGAGTTTTTCATTTCTGTCAGCCCATGTTGACAGTTTCGGAACATGGTCTTCCAGAAACCTGGAAAGGCGGCGTATTCAGCCACATCCTGCAGATTGAACGAGAATTTGGGATAACCTTCACGAGCGAAGCCCAGTACTGCGTTTGGACCTACCGTCACGCTACCGTCTATCATCCGCGTCAAGTGCACGCCTAAAAAAGGGAGATCAGGATCCGGAATCGGATAAATCAGGTGCCGCACGACACCGTTCTTGGAGGCCGGCAATCGGTAATATTCTCCTCGGAACGGCACGATCTGATGGTCCGTCTTGAGACCCGCCATCCTCGCCAGACGATCCGATTGCAATCCAGCGCAGACAATCAGCTTCTTCGCCTGCCAGACACGTGGGCCTGCTGAGATCGTTACCTCCGAGTCCGATTCCGAGATGGCATGGACGGTGATGCCCAATTCGATAACGGCACCTGCCTTGCGAATAACCCCGCCCATTCCCTCGCATACTCGCTTGAAGTCGACGATGCCCGTCTCCGGGACGAAAATCCCCCCCACACCGGTGATATTGGGCTCCCGCTGCCGCAGATCGGCGGCATCCAATCGCTCCACCTCGATCTGGTTGCGTCTGGCGCGTTCGACGAGATCGTTCATCCGCCGGAGTTCCAGCTCGTTGGTAGCTACCAGCAGCTTCCCGCATGTCTCGAATGGAATTCCGTGGTTCCGGCAAAACTCCTTTGTCGCTTTCGATCCGCGCCGGCAAAAATCGGCTTTCAGACTGCCAGGGGCATAGTAAATCCCCGCGTGTATCACGCCGCTGTTATGTCCCGTTTGGTGTCTGCTCAGGCCTGTCTCTTTCTCGAGCACGACCAGACGTGCGCCCGGCTGGATTTCCAGAAGTTCCATCGCGACCGCAAGGCCCACGATGCCGCCACCCACCACGCAATAGTCGTAAACCATGTTCTTTCCTTATCGGCCGCGCTGATTCAACCTGTACATAGATACATTTGCTTCGGCGGCATACAGCGAGGATTTTTCAGATCCCCTCTCGCTTGGCTAGTGCTAGTGTACTGTCGGCCGAAATAGCAGGTATACCTGTTGTTTTCGGGGACAGGACTCCAGAAGACCGCATGGCAACATAACGGGTGCGCCGGCTGATTGTGTGTGCTAGGAAAGATCAGGACTTCTATGAAGGACGGAACTATTCCTGAGCATCTGCGGAAATACGAAATTCCGGAACGCGTCGCCATTGTTCGAGGCGGCGGAGATTTGCCGAAACTCAGCGTCAGAACCAACTGGAGCACGGCGGAAATCTATCTGCTCGGCGCGCATGTTACCGAGTTTCAGAAAAATGGCGAACCGCCGCTCTTATTCCTGAGCCAAGCGAGTCATTTCGCCGCCGGCAAGGCCATTCGTGGCGGCGTGCCGATTGTCTTTCCGTGGTTCGGACCCCGCGAAGGCCGCTCCCAGCACGGATTTGCGAGAGTGACGGAATGGGAGTGGGAGGGAAGTTCGGCCGGGTTGGACGGCACTGTGACCGTACGATTCGGCCTCCCTGAGGACGCCGCGCGCGCCGATGGCTCGCCGCCATCCAACGTGACTTTCACTGTGACCGTCTCCGACAGGCTGACCATGGAGCTAGCCATTGTCAATCCATCGGCGACCGAGAGTCTCAGCTTTGAAAACTGCCTGCATACCTATTTCGCCATTGGCGACATCGCCGAAGTTGAGATCACCGGACTCCAGGGAACTGCGTTCATCGACAAAGTGGACAACTTCGCGCGAAAATCGGAATCTGCCGCTGCAATTCGGATTAACTCTGAAACCGACCGCGTCTATCTCGACGCCACCGGGACGGTGGAAATTCACGATTTGAAAAACCATCGCAAAATTCGCGTGGAGAAAAGCGGTTCGGCTTCAACCGTCATTTGGAACCCGTGGGTTGTCAAAGCCCGGCAAATTTCCGATTTCCGCGAAGACGAGTACAAACAGATGGTCTGCGTAGAATCTGGCAACGTCGCCCAAAACAAAATGTCCCTCGCTCCAGGGGAATCGACGTCTTTAAGAGTGGTTCTGAGCAGCCAGCCCATTTGAAACCGCTCTGCACGGACAGTTCAACAGGGTGAGCCATCAAAGCGGGGCCGTCCGTTCAACGGCCGATTTCTAATCGCCTCCGAGAGATTTACAACGAGAACAAGATCCCCGCCACGCTTCGCATTAACGGGATTAACATCGACGGTTGACCCGTCATTTTTCCTAGCGAGCTCCGTTCAACCGAAGATCGGTTGCAGATGGCGCTCCAGAAGATTTTGCGTGACGTTCCTGCCGACGATCTCCTCGTTCGCTTCGAGCGCCCCGGTAAATCGCTGGCCCAACCCTGCCGCGACCTTAAAGCCAACGTGCAGCAGCTGCCGGAAGTTCGGATTGTACTGGGGCGAGGACTCGACGTGGCGAAGCGCGTCAGTGTATTCTCTCGAACTCCAGCCCATGACGGATTTCGGGTTAGGAAGTTTATCCTGGTCGATATCGATGACCGAGCTGTAGGGAGCCACCAGCTCCGCGTAGTGCTCGCGCGCCTGGGCGTAAACCTCTTTAACGAACTCAAGCCCTTCATTGCCAGACTCGGCCAGCCCGATCACCTCTTCGAGCCAGGTGGTGCCGGCCGTTTTGACGTGCAAACCGCCATCATGTTTTTTTATCTGCCGTTTGATAATGGGATAGATGGAAAACTTGTCGCTGCCGGAATGGACGCTGAGCTTGAGGGTCTCGGCCAATCCGAATTCGCGTATGGCGAAGGAAATAACGCTCAAGTCGTCCTCGAACTCCTTCTCGAATTGTGCCAGATCCCCCACGTAATCGACCCCTTTGTTAAATCGCCCGGTGAACTTTGGGGCGATCGTTTGGATCGGTATGCGTTCCTCCGCTATCATCGCCAGAATCAGGAACAACTCCACAGGGCTTTGCGGAGTATCGGTCTCGTCCACCGAAATCTCGGTGACAAAGCTCTCGCGTCCCTTTCTTTCCTCCACGTGCCGGTAAATGCGACCCGCCTCTTGCACCGCGAGCAAGAACTTGGCGGCTGCCCCTCTGACCGTTTTCTCGGTCAGGTCGAACGGCCGCTCGATTCCTGGAATGGAGAGCGAGCCGATGTAGCGGCGCACGGCCCTCAGAAACGCTTCGACCCCCTCAGGGTCGGCGGCTTTGCCTGTGAAATCTGCGACGTCGAGGGTAAAGAAGTCGCTTGACGGAATAAATGCATCGACCGTTTTCAAGCCGATGTGATCGGCATCGACGTAATAGCTTCCCGTGAAGCCAAGCGCGGCTACCGCCGCGTCCGCCTCGGCCCGGACGTCATCGGGTTTGCTCTTGATGATCGAATGCTCGCGATTGGATTTGTTCCAAACCGGGTGAACGTCAATATCCGCCTCGCGCGCCATCAAGATGGCTCGGAGTTGGGCCTGCCCTTGATGCGCGAACCGGTCGCCGATGCCGAAAGTATATTTTTGGATTTTCACGATTGATCAGAAGGGAATGGCTGGGGAACCAAAGGTCGTTCTCGCCCACCGTTGGCAGGAAGTGTCCAAACTCGCCCCCGAAATTACGGTGTTACCACTCGGAACGAGGCCACTTTCACTAGCTGTCAAGCGCAGCTTAGCAGAATCAACTCCTCTCAGACCACCCCGCATTCTGTTCCGCGAGGAGGCAGCGCTCCTTACCGCCTTAAAGCAGTTCGTCGACGACGTTCGCATTCAAAGGAACGCTACGAGTGTTTAGCTGCCTGGTGCTCCAAGCCGCGCGCGCTCCGGTCCTTTTTATCTTCAAGCCAAGCGACGTCTTCCGTGGAATCGGCGAAGCGCTTAAGGCCGGCTTCGATAATGGTGGAATCGGGGACTTTATGTAGAGGCGTGTACCTGGGATGGTGCGACTCCTTGTAAGGGTTGTTGCGAGCCGCATTGTAACAGCAGATCATGGACCAGCGCGGCTTATCGGAGGTGTTTTCAGCCGAAGCATGGAGAAGATTGCTGTGGAAAAAGAGCACGTCGCCAGCATCCATCTCGACGTAGACGAGCGGGAAACGCTCGAGGATAGCGGCGACGCGTTCCTTATCCGCGCCGGCCTGATCTCCCGTCAGTACATGGTCGACTCTTCCGAGCAGATGAGAACCCTCGATGACCTGGAGGCAGCCGTTTTCACGAGTGGCTGGATCGACAGCAATGGATGCACTGCAGAGATCGGGTGAAAGAACGCCATTCTGATACCAGTAGCCGTAGTCCTGATGCCAGGCCCAGGCGCCGCCCGTCTTCGCATCTTTCATGATAATCTTCGAATGGTAGTGGTAAACCTCACCGTCAAGAATCCGTTCCGCAGAGTGGACGATGGATTCGCAGCGCGCGAACATGCCGTAGATGGTGTCACCGGGGTGGTTCCAAAGGGAAAGGCGGACAATCTTGCCGCGGCCGTCGTCCCGTCCGAAGGCGTGCTCGTCAAGGGTTTTATCCTGCTTCGCGGAACGCCCAAGCAGGTCGATTTCCTGGGGGTTGAACATGCGGCGTACGAGTGTGTAGCCTTTTTGCCGGTATTCAGTGAGTTGATCTGGCGTGATGGGGCCGCTGGCCATAAGAAAAGTTTCTCTTTCGGAGTTTCTCACCGAGTGCATGCGCGCACAAGCGGCCTTTGAGAAAAGCTTTGCGTGCAGCCAGCGAAGGGTCCGATCGCGATCAATATTTGACGGTGGTGAAGCAGGCCCTAGTCTTAGTGTACTGTCGCCGAAATGAATGCCATTCGTTGCGATCAAAATGGGCCGCCGGCAAGGCGCGAGGAGGGCGCATATCTAAATCGCTACGTAACCGACGAGCAACGCAGCCGCCGACCCATCGCGACCCTCTGGGCCGCGGCGAATGGCATACTATTTCGGCGACAGTACACTAGAACTAGAATAGCTCCGGATTGCTCGCCCATCGAACTTCTGGCGCTTCGGCTGAGCAGCGGACTCAGCCCAAGCGTCACCATTCTGATCGGCGGAATTCTTAAGATCTTTAAGGCAATTTTCAGCAAAACCGCCCACGCGATGTCATAATCATTCAGCGCAGGTTTGGGCGGCGGAATGGCATGGAACCCCGTGCATAGGTTCGCTAGCAGCTAGCGTTCAATGGCAGTGTTTACACCTAAGTCGCAAAAAATAAGTTTGGGCACCTATCGTTGACCAACTCAGCGGGCAATTGAAGAATACGGGCCCGAAAGCCATTTTTGCAGTTCCCTTGGCACTTGGATTACGCTGCAATACTTGCTGCTTGGATCGGCATGTTTTTGACAGAAATTGGACGATGATCCAGGTTAAAAGAGTGTATGACCGTCGGACGGAAGAGGATGGAGCGCGATTCCTTGTAGAACGCCTGTGGCCTCGCGGGGTAAAAAGGGAGGCCTTGCACATGGACGCCTGGTGCAAGGATCTGGCCCCTAGCGATGCCCTGCGTCGCTGGTTCAACCACGACCCAGCCAAATGGAAGGAGTTCCAGCGGCGTTACCAGGCCGAGTTGAACGTCAATCCTGCAGCCTGTCAAGCGCTTTTGGACGCAGCCAAACAGGGCCAAATTACGCTCCTATACAGTGCTCATGATACGGAACATAACAGCGCCCTGGTATTGAAGTCGTACCTGGAGGAACGACTTCAGCGATAAGAAAAGTCTAGCTCGACGGCACTCGGTTCTCGGAAATTAGATCAAGCAGTTTTTTGCAACTTGCCGACCAATGTTATGAACCGGGGCGGCAATTGATGAACTCTCCTTCCAGTTGATGAAAGCTCCATTACGGTGAAAACCACAGTGTCCTGGATTGTGACCTCCTCCTCTTCCCGCCAGTCGGAGAGGGTCTCCAATTTTATCATACCGGCGTGACACACTATATCGTTGTACGATATGTATTAACGTGCTAAATTCGCCGTGACAGATCGCATTCAGAGAATGGAAGTTCTAAACTCGTGGAAGGGAGCATTCAATGCATATACCAAAAGCACCATATTTGAATCTCAAAACTTTGGAAGCCCGGTTGTGGCAAACCGCTCTCGAAACGGCCGGCACGCTGGAAATTGACCCGGCCTGCGCAGTTTCCTTGCGGTCGTGGATCGCAATCGGGATCCAACGAATGGATCGGCAACGCCGCTTAGCATCGGAAGACATAGTTATTGCTCATACGAATCTGAGAAAGTTCATGGAGCTCATGAAAAAGGAAGCGGTTTTTCTAGGTAGACCGGATCACCTCGACAACACCACCTTCAAGGCGGCTCGTCGAAGACTTCGTCGGATGGCTACCTTAACTACATTTGCACTTTGGCCGTTCTGGCCGCATAATTTCGTAACCACACAGTGACTGCGGGGAACGTTTGGCGTGAATAGCATTCCGAAGGCAGGAAAAATACAGAGCCCCACAGTTATGTGATTCCTTTTACCTCTTGTTTAAGGGACCGGACACTAGGCGATGAGGTAGCCTCCATCTACCGGCAGGATCACGCCGGTCATGAAAGCCGCTGCCGGGCTGCACAAGAATGTGACGGCGTTTGCAACGTCACTCGGAGTGCCCCAACGCCCAAGAGGCGTGCGCGCCAGGATGGCATCCGAGCGGGCGCTATCGTCCTGCAGGACCTTTGTCAGTGAGGTGGCGATCCAACCTGGCGCCACTGCGTTCACCCGGATGCCGTCGGACGCATAAGCCAAA
>JAFAKL010000515.1 GCA_019235445.1 Verrucomicrobiota bacterium
CCTCCAAATTTGTCATGCTCCTTTCCTCGAAAAATATCTCTGGGGACTGGTGAGCAGATCAACCGTCCCTCCGGGACGGCTCCACTTTTCTCTTGTTTCCAGGCACTTCGTGCCAGGCTACTTTCGCTTGGCCCCTCCGGGACAGGCTACGTTCTTTCGATGTAGGATTTCTTGAGTTAAGTTAGCGCTTAGGGGGGTCACGATTCAGGCCAGTGCCCCTCCGGCCTCCGGGGTTACTTCTCCGGAGAGGCACCTAGGCCTGAAAATCGTCTTCAAAATGTTCAAACTGCAGCGCCTGGCTTCGCCAGCCAGGCTGCGCCCCAGGCTATCCCGGTTTCTCGCCTTCGGCGCTCCAGATCGCAACCCGGGACCAAACACCGCATTGTGACGCTAAACACTTACGCGTAGGTGTTTAGCGCCACGATTGTCGGCCTCACTTATCCTTACGCTGCCAGTTCCTTGTAGGCAAAGCGTCCCCGCTTTGCGCTTTTTCGGAGGTAAGGCGGGACGCCTTACTTACCACTGCGCTGCACTTCTTGTCTTGATGCGGCGCGTGGTGGAACTGGAGGAACGCGATATCGTAAATTGACGAGAGTTTCATCGGGATTAGACTCTATTGTTCTGACCCAAGCCTGTTCTCCCCTATGAGTTTCTTTGCAAATCTGCCGCGTTGGTGGATTACGGTCGCGGCTCTGGTCGTTTCGGCGGTCCTCCTGTCGCCCTTCTACTGGGTGCTGGTGGGTAGTTTCATGACTCCGGCAGAGCTTTTCGGCGGCCACATGTCTCTGTGGCCGAGTCACTTCGCATTTGGGAACTGGTCGGCAGCTTTGAATCGCTTGCGGCCGCACATCCAAAACAGCCTCATCGTCAGTACGGTGGCCTCCATCGGAACGCTCCTGATCACCGCGCCGGCTGCTTATGGGCTGGTGTGGAGAAAACCGCGGGGACGCCGTACGCTGATGGCGTTCATGCTGATGACTCAGATGCTGCCAGCGATCGTTTTTGTCATCCCGTTGTTTATCGAGTTCACCAAGGTCAACCTGGTGAATACGCTGCCCGGGTTGATCCTGGCTGACATGACCTTCACGATTCCTTTCGCCCTGATTATGCTCTCTGCTTACATGAAAGACTTGCCCTACGAACTGGTCGAGGCTGCGCTGGTGGACGGGGCGGGACAGTTGCGAGCTTTTCTCACGATCGTTCTGCCCATGACGCTTCCCGGACTCATTACGGTCGGAGTTTTCAGCTTCCTGATTCCTTGGGGTGACCTCATTTTTGCGCTGAGCCTGATCACCGAGGACAACTTGCAACCGCTCACGCTCCAGCTTTACAAGGCCCTCGGTCAGTATGGAGTGGATTGGGGATTCCTTTTGCCCGGAAGCGTGCTGACGGCCATTCCGGCCGTCCTTTTCGTTGTCGTGGCCAGCCGGTTCATCGTAGCCGGTGTGACTCGCGGGGCCATCAAATGATTCCGCCACTAGATGAGGAACAACACAAAATCACCAGCCGCCGAGAAAACGCAAACCGTGGTCGCGGAACCATCGCGCCAGAGACCAAGAAAGGCGCGCTTCGACACGTCTCCTTATCTGTTTATCCTGCCCTTCGTCATTTTCTGCCTGGCGCTGCTGCTCTATCCGGTGGTGTACAGCTTGACGTTGAGCTTTCGGCAAGCCACCGTCGACACCTTTGTCAGCGGAGACATGCCGTTCAACGGGCTCACGCAATATCAGGCCGCTGTCGCTGATCCAGTTTTCTGGAGAGCGGTCATCAACACAGTCTTGTTCGCGTTTTTCAGCATTCTGTTCCAATTCACGATCGGATTTCTGCTGGCGCTTTTCTTCCAGGCGGATTTCCCCTGCAAAAATTTTTGCCTGGCATTGCTGCTCATCCCATGGGTCTCGCCGGTGCTGACCGCCGCGAACATTTTTAAAGGGCTCTTCAACGGGACTGGCCCGGTCAATCAGATCTGTCATCTGATCGGCTTTGGCCCGTTCCCATGGCTCGCAGAGCCCGCCTACGCATTTCCCGCCACCATCGTGGCGAACATCTGGATTGGTTTTCCCTTCAATTTCATCCTTCTATATGCCGGGATGAGGAGCATTCCGGCGGAGGTTTACGAGGCCGCTCGGATTGACGGGGCGCATTTCTGGAAACGGGTGACCCACATCACCTTGCCGATGCTGAAACCGGTCTCAGTAGCAGTCCTGACGCTCGGGACGATCTACACGGTGAAGGTTTTCGACCTGGTGTTTGTGATGACGGGCGGCGGTCCAGCCAATGGCACCCAACTCCTGTCTACCTACGCATACCAGGTGGGATTCTCGCTCCTGAACTTCGGGGAAGCCGCGGCGATCGCGACGCTGATGGTTTTGCTTGTGCTTTTGCTGAATCTCGTACAGTTGCTTTTGCAACGAAGGTGAGGTTAAACCAAGGCTTGTCTTTCTCATCCCGGAAGGATGCGGTAACGCGTCGAGAAAAGGGTGGGACACCTGCCCTGGCGGTCCGATAGTAACCTGTCAGATCATCCTGCTGCAAACACCAACGACCGGAAATAACATGAGTGCAGAACCAGAAAAAGAAGATTCGGAAAAGAAAAGTGACGAAAATATTGAGGTCAAATTCGTCCCTGAAGGTACCTTTGGGGGTACGATAGAAAAGCCAATTGTATACAAAGAGGGTGAACCTGTCCCCGAGGATACGGGAGACCAGGGCGGGGGCCAAAACTGAGCCAGGCCGCTTTTGGCTGACCCACGTGTTGAACCAATTGAACCGGTATCGGGCCCGAAACGGCCAAGGAAGAATCGTTGAGGGCGCCGGAATTCCCGGAGCGGGTCATCTTGTGCGTCCAAGGGTGCTGACTTGAAACGATTTATCGACCGGTGTCCCGTCCCCCCGGCCCGAGAATATCATAAGCGAGACCGCTTGTGATATTTCGGGAGGTACAGCCGGTTCGAAAACGGCTTGTTGGGGGCAGTTTATTTACTGGAGAGGATTGTCTTAATCTTTGCGGCAGCGTCTTTTAGCGCGTCTTCGGCGCTGGCTTGCCCTGTGAGCGCACGCTGGATTGCCGACCGAGCCGCCAAAGAAATCGCTGGGTATTTCGCGCCGCCATCCTGAGACCTGGCTCGAGCTGTATCCATTTGGTCCACAAAAGGTTTTAACTCGGAATTGGCTTCACCCTGCTGCTTGGCGACACTGCGGACAGACGAAATGTAATTGAATGTATCGCAAATCGTACGCAGTCGTTCCGGTTCTTGCGTGAACTGAATGAACTTGATCGCTGCCTCTTCTGTTTTGGGGTCCCCCTTCAGGACGCACCAAACTTCGCCGCCAAGCGGGACCACCGGTTTCTGGCCCTCTTTCGGAACCGGGATAGTCACGATGCCAAAATCGACGCCGCTCTTCTTCACGTTCGCGAGTTGCCAGGGCCCCATCTCCATCATGGCTGCGCGCCCGCCGATAAACTGATTGGGAACGTCGCCCTGGTCCCAATTGACAACGTCTCTCGAAGCGGAACCCTTCTTTACCCAGTCCACCCACAGTTCCAGTGCGGCCTGAGCGCTCTTGGAGTCGAGATCACTCAGGCTGCCGCCGTTACTCCAAAGAAACGGTTCCCATTGCCAAGTGGCTTCCTCGGTATTTGTGGCGGAAAAGGCGATCCCATAAACCGGACTTTTGGTCGTTTTGGCCGCGGCATCGGTGAGCTGATCCCAGGTCTGCGGCGGTGTCGTCACGCCGTCGTCGGCGAACATCTTTTTGTTGTAATAAAGAGCAAGACTATTGCTGCCGATCGGCACACCGTACACTTTGCTGCCGTCGGTCACTGCGGCCTTGGGACCCGGGTACACATCATTCCAGACCTGGATCTTCGCGACTTCGGCGGAGATGTCCTTGAGAATACCGGCTTTCGCGACACGCAGCACGTCGGGATTGTCGATCGCCGAGACGGCCGGTGGCTTGTGCACCGCCGCCATCTGAAGCGTACGGCTAACCAGCTCGCCAAACGGTACGTAGGTGAAGTGAAGCTTCACCTCAGGATTTGCGGCTTCGAAGTCCTTTTGCAGTTGGTTTAGGGCGTCGATCTGGCCTTGCACGCTGAAGTAGTGCACGATTTCGACGGTAGTCTCTGCAGCCGGTGCGTTGACCAGGGCTAGACCTGCGATCGCGGATCCGAGCAGGATCAACCAGCGGAACTGTAATTTCAGTTTAGTATGACTTTTCATTTTGGTTTGAGTGGGGTTTTCGGGGAAAGCGGTTTTGCGGAAACGCGGCGTTGTTCTCGCGGCAAAGCCCGTCAGGGCTTTTGCCGGCTTAACGCCCGTGCCGTAGCCAAACTAACATTTCGCCCGGGGCCCGATTGTCCCAGGCGTAATACGGAAGCATTTTGATCGGGCAACTCTTTCTCGCAGGTGCAGAGAGGGTGTACAACGAGTTTTCCTCGTCCTCTTCGATCGACCCAGATACTGAGAGCGAAACGATTTCACCTAGATCGCCATTCTCACGATCGAGCTCCGTGCCTTTCTCCGGATGAATCATCCACCGGTCGAGACGTGGGGCGTTGTCGGTCTCTTCCGCGCAATAGATCAGCGGGCCTCGACTGATGGCAGCCCGGCCTCGATTTCCGGCTACTTCGTAGTTCGAAAAGTGCGTTTGCACCCGCATGGGAAATCGCGCCGTCAATTCGTCCCCGGATTTCCAAGAGCGTGAGATCGCGGCATACCCGGAAACTATCTTCGGCGCGACGTCTCTGCCATTGACAGCAAACTGGCAATCGCCGGACCATCCTGGAACCCGGAGCCGTACTTCAAACGGAGAGCTCGGTGCGACCTCGAATCGTACGGACGCGGTGCCGTCGAAAGGGAAATCGGAGACAGCAGCCAGGCGGGCTTCCTGGCCATCAATGGAGAAACTGGCTTCACTGGAGACGTAATGGTGAATCGCAACTACGTTCGGACCCGCAGAATAAAGATAACCGGAGAATGACAGGATCAGGCGAGCGAGGTTTGCCGGGCAGCAGGGACACCACCATGGCCAACTCACCCGGTGGTGCGTCCCATCGCTCGCCAGGGGGTTATGGTAGAAGAAAGATTTGCCGTCCATCCCGAGCCCAGCCAGAACGCCGTTGTAAAGGGTTCTCTCCATCATATCCGTGTATCGGCTGTCCAGATCGATATGAACCATGCGGTGCGCCCACTGGGCGAAGCCGATCGCTGCGCAGGTTTCGGCATAACTTTCGAGATTCGGCAAGTCGTAATCTTTCGTGAATCCTTCGTTCTCGGCGGCTGAGCCAATACCACCGGTCACATAAACTTTGCTTCGGCAGAGGTCTTGCCAGAAGTTTCGGCAGAGCCTGACGAGCTCTTCGTCTCCCAACTCGCGGGCAAGATCAGCAACCGCACTGTAGAGGTACATTGCCCGCACGGCGTGTCCAACCACTTCGCGCTGCTCGCGGATCGGTACGTGCGCCTGCATGTAGGCGTAGGGAGAGACCGGATGATTGGGGCGAAATTTTGTTGCGTCCAACCTCTCGACTGCTTCCCGATCGAAGTAATGAGGTTTGGTCCCTCGTTGTTCGACGAAAAACCGACTGAGGTCCAGATAGCGCGACTCGCTGGTTAAGCGATAAAGGCGAATCAAAGCCAGTTCAATTTCAGGATGGCCGCAGTAGCCGGGAGTTTGACGAGATCCCGAGCCAAATACGCTCACCAGGTAATCCGCGAAACGAACGGCTATATTGAGCAAAGTCTCCTTGCCGGTCGCCTGCCGGTGGGTGACTGCTGCTTCGATGAGGTGACCTGCGCAATAGAGTTCGTGCAGGTCGCGAAGGTTCTTGAAACGGTGACGCGGTCGCCAAGTCAGGATGTGGCTATTGAGATAGCCGTCCGGCTGCTGGGCGACGGCCAGAAGTTCAATTGTCCCGTCTACGAGCGTTTCGAGCTTCGCATCTCGATGACGCAGCAGATAAGCGCTCGCTGCCTCAAGCCATTTTGCCACGTCCGAATCCCAGAAGATGCTGCCTCCCCAGTACCAGCCATTCGCCTCCTGCCGGCCCCGGTGCATCCGCTGGTCGAGACGCAAGGCATCCAATTGACCTTGGTGCCGCATCTCAGCATAGATGTGACCGAGGGTGACTTGTCCCACCTGCTGCTGCAGATTATACCAGAAGCCGCCGGTGAGGGAAACGCGGGTGAAATCGAGGGGTTGCAATGGGGGAAGCATCTTTAAAGGATTTAGTATCGAACCGGGCATCGGCGCAACGGGAGTGTGCGGTAGAATACCCGTCCGATTCCGACATCGGAGGAACCGGATCGGCGAATCGGCGTGTCGGCGTAGCGAGCCTTCGACTGCATAGGTGATATGTTCGAGAGCTGAATAGCCCTCGAACGGAGTAGCTCGATCTGTTCCGAGCTGACTGAGACCAAGCGAAGCAAGGATGGGCGGAGGCTATTCTGGATGGCGGAATTTGCCTTAACCCACGCCGAGATTCGATCTCCCCTTACCACCCCACCCGGCACATCCATCTAATGTCGCCGAAGACTCTCTACGCCGACCCGCCGATACGCCGAAACGCCAACCCGCTTCTTTCGGCTTCCTGGCTTTCGGGATTTTTCGCAGGGGCAGGTTCCCGCAACTGATACACTCTGGCCAAAGAGCGAAAGGACTCGATTTGTGACTGCTGCCAGCCGGTATCGCGCTGCAGCTCGGCGGCTAAAATCTCTGCCACGCGAGGCGCCGCTTCGATAGCCGCCGCAGAATCGAGAAGCAGAGCTCGGGTGCGCCTGGCCAACACATCTTCCACCGTCCGCGCCATTTCCTGACGAGCAGCCCAAACGACCTCCGCTTTCAAGTAAGGAAGCCGATCGTGAAGCCGTTCACCCAAGCCGGCCTCCGATGCTGCTAATTCTTCAACCTTTTTCCGGTCAGTGCCATAAACGGCCAAATGCGCCGGCGGCGAAAACGTTTCGTCAGCGCTGCTGCTGCCATGAAGGGGTAATGTCGCCGTTTTAGAAGGAACAGATGAAAATCCTCCAACTTCGGTGGCACGATTGATGCAGTCTTCGCCCATTCTACGGTAGGTCGTCCATTTGCCGCCCGTGATGGTAACCAGGCCCGAAGACGAAACCAGGAGGGTGTGTTCGCGCGATATTCCGGCGGTTGAACTGGCGTGACCTGGCTTGACCAACGGCCGGAGGCCGGCAAAGCAGGAAAGCACGTCCGATTCCCTCGGGTCTTTGGCAAGATATCGCGCCGCTTCAGAAAGGATAAAAGAAATCTCCTTTTGCTGAATTCGAGGCTCCTCGACGGGCTCGGGAACTTCCCCATCCGTGGTCCCCAGGATCAGACGATCGTGCCAAGGAATTCCGAATAAAACGCGCCCATCTGAGGTCTTGGGCACCATCAACGCCGACGTGCCGGGAAGGAATTCTTTTGCAAGCACCAGGTGCGCACCTTGGCTTACCGTCAGCATCTTGTTGCTTTTGGGCTCATCCATCTTTCGCAGAGC
>JAFAKL010000156.1 GCA_019235445.1 Verrucomicrobiota bacterium
CACTAACGCGACGCTGGGGTTTTAACAACGTCGCCGCTCGGCCTATTCGCTCCTGCGTGCTCCATGGCACCAAGATCCGTGAAAACGGACAATTTTTTCGCTCTTTCCCTCAGAAGAGCTTGTCAGCTGTCCGATTCCAGCCTAAAACCGTCGTCCATGCGCAAAAAGCTGTTCGCCGCGGCTGCACTGGTAATCCTCGCGGCACTCGCACAAGCTGACCCCCAGGCGGCCCTCACTCGTCTAGCCGACGGTTTTGATTTCCCTGTTGGCACACCGAACGCTGATGGTTACCGAATTTCGCGCGGCTTTACGCCCCACGGGCACTTGGGCGAGGATTGGGTCGGGCAAAGAGGAAGCGGCACAGATTTCCGTGATCCCGTCTACGCGATCGGGAACGGCGTGGTGACCTTAGCCCGGGACTTCCGGCGGTCTTGGGGCAACGTGATCGTAATTCGCCACGCTTTTATGGAGCTAGGTCAGGTAAAATATGCGGATTCCTTATACGCTCACCTGGATCGGATTCTCGTTCGGGAAGGGCAACAAGTCGCTCGTGGACAGCAGGTCGGCACGATCGGGAACGCGCACGACCTCTATGCACCCCACCTTCATTTCGAAGTGCATAAAAATCTCGCCATCGGCGTTGTTCATACCATGTTCGCCGGGGATTTAACGAATTACTATGTGCCCTCGGATTTCGTCAACGCGCATCGCACGCTCCCATCTGGGAATCGGGTGACCACCGTGGCTATGAACAACTATGTAATGCCGACGTTTGCTGGTATCCCCGCGCTTCCGTCTATCACTCCGGCCAGAGATTCAAGCGAGAAGCGATAAACCACAGATTACACTGATTCCACCGATGACTAGAACTTAAGAGTCGGCGTGGTTGATTTACAACAACTCTGGTGACGGCGTCGAATTAACTTCTGACTCCTGATCGAATCAGCTGCGGCGCAGCTTGTATTCGTAACTGTCCACCAGAGCCAGCCAGCTCGCCTCGATTATGTTCTCCGAAACTCCAACGGTGCACCAGTTGTCGTGATGGTCGGTTGAATCGATCAAGACCCTGGTGCGTGCGCCTGTACCCTGGCTGCTGCCGATGATACGCACCTTGTAATCGTCGAGAGTCACGGACTCAATGTTTGGGTAGGTGGGGATCAGAGCTTTTCGAAGTGCTGCATCCAAGGCATTCACCGGGCCGTCTCCTTCTGCGACCGTATAAATGTCCTGATCCAGCAACCGAACCTTCACCGTCGCCTCGCACGTATCAAAATTGTTTCTGACGGAGCGAATATAGGTGCAGTGATACTCCAACAATTCCCAGAACGGCTCGACCGGACCCAAAATCCGGCGAATCAGCAGCTCAAAAGAAGCCTCGGCCGCCTCGAACTCGTAGCCCAGATGCTCGAGTCGCTTCACTTCCTGCAGGATCGCCGCAACGTACGGGGATCCTTTCTCGAGTTCGAACCCGATTTCTCGCGTTTTGGCCAGGACGTTGCTCTGACCGGAAAGTTCGGAGACAACAATATGCTGCCGATTTCCGACTGCCTGTGGCTCAATGTGCTCGTAACTGCGAGCCACCTTTTGCACGGCGTGTGCGTGCAGTCCTCCTTTGTGCGTGAAGGCGGTGGTTCCGACATAGGGCGCCCGAATGTTGTGCTGGCAATTCGCTAATTCGTCGACAAACATCGACAAGTCGCGGAGCCGGCCCAACTCCGGTACAACTTTGTGCCCGAGTTTCAATTGGAGGTTCGGAATAACGCTGGTCAAATTACAATTCCCTGTTCGCTCCCCGTAACCGTTGATCGTGCCTTGAACCTGAGTTGCTCCCGCCCTGATCGCGGCCAAAGCGTTCGCGACTCCGAGTTCGCAATCATTATGCGTGTGAATTCCGATCGGCGTTGAGAGGGCGCGAACGACCACAGAAGTGATCTCTGAAACCTCATGGATCATGGCCCCGCCATTCGTATCACAGAGCACAATCAGGTCCACGCCACCTTCCACTGCCGCTTCCAGCGCCGCCATGGCATGCCTGGGATCGTCCTTGTATCCGTCAAAAAAATGTTCTGCGTCGAAGAGGACCTCTCGTCCGCGGGATTTCAGATACGCGACCGACTCTCGAATCATCCGCCGGTTTTCTTCAATGGAGACCCCCAGGATTTGCTCAACATGAAGGCGCCAGCTTTTGCCGACGATGGTCACTGCGGGCGTTTCGGCGGAGAGAAGAAGCGCAATCTGCGGGTCAGCCGAAGGCCCGATTTTAGCTCGGCAGGTGCTTCCGAAGGCGCAAATTTTGGCATTTGGCCATTTCAAGTGCTTCGCCGCGTCGAAAAACGCGATGTCCTTTGGATTAGAACCGGGCCACCCGCCCTCAATGAAATGAACTCCAAAAGCATCCAGTTTCTCAGCGATGCGAACCTTGTCGTGAACGCTGAAAGAAATGCCTTCAGCCTGTGTGCCATCGCGCAAGGTGGTATCATAGATCATGATCTGTCTTGGATCCATAAGCAGTAAGTCCGGGACTGATTGGGTATCCCAAGCCAGAGGAGTTTGCAAGAGCTTCATGCATGACTTAGGAGTCGAGTGAGCGGCACCCGCTGATGAGTAGTCATCGCTGGATGGTCACGGGCTGCCGGCCTGTGCGGCCCGGAAGAATCGGATCGCCTGGGATTCTGGCATTCGGATGCATTGGTGCGACGCCCGATCTCCCGGTAAATAGCCGGGCCAAGACCGACTCCTCCGATGACTTCGGAGCATGTGTTTAGCCCCACTGCGACGCATGACGGACTGAAGCGCCGCATGCGCTTCAGGGTTGCTATCCACCCCATTCTTTTCTGCGCGCTGGGAAGCGCGAACCAATTGTGGCCCGGGGCGGAGTCCAGGGCTCCGCCCCAGGCGTCCTGGCACTTCGTGCCAGGCTACCCTCGT